>NZ_NFLD01000032.1:0-34873 GCF_002160725.1 Massilimicrobiota sp. An142
TTTTCTTTATATAGTTATTCTTTCCTTCTATAGGTCCGTTTGAAAGTCTTCTTCCATCATACCAATGAAATGAATTTAATATCTCCTGTTTCCAGTTTGTGAGTGTCTTTGCACATTCAGTCATCTCTTGTATATTTGATAATTTCATTCTTTTTATTAATGAATCGAATTCTTTTGTTTTTTATTATGAAATTACCCCATTTAGAAATTAAAGCAGAAAAAGGCAAACCCCATAATAAAATTAAAGGTTAAGGTTTACCCCGCGATTATTTAATATACCGAAAAATTTCGTTGTTTAAAGCAACGAAATTTTTTTACTCTTTTAAAATATATTTTCATCAATAAATGTAAAGACTTTGTCCCAATAAGCCTCAACATCATAATCTTTTGATTGAGCATGTCCTGCCTCATCTACAATATATATATCCTTTGTTGTTGGATAAGCCTCATAAACTTCATAAGCCATTTGAACTGGCACAAAATCATCTTTTCCACCATGAATAAACAACATTGGCTGATTTGCATTTTTCACTTGTTCTATACTTGAAGCTTCTTTAAAATCATATCCTACCTTGATTCTGGCTAGAAAATTAGAAATATCTAAAACAGGAAATGTTGGAAGTGAAAAACGTTTATCGAGTTCACTTGCAAATATATCCCATACACTTGTATAACCACAATCTTCAATATATCCAACGACATTTAAAAGACGATCTCCTGAAGCCATCATAACAGTGGCTCCACCCATAGATACACCATGTAAAAGAATCTGTGCCTGCGAATCTCTATTATTAATCCAATCTACCCAACAGGCAATATCATCTTTATCTAACCATCCCATTCCAATATATTCGCCTTCACTTTTTCCATGAGCACGATTATCTGGCAAGACAACATTATATCCATTTTCGTAATAAGTAGCTCCATAGGACATCATTTCTTCATTGCTTGATTTATAACCATGAATCAAGATAACCCACTGATGAACATTATCATGATCTAGATACTGTCCTTTCAATCTTAATGAATCATCTTGACTTACAATCATCGGTCTTGTTTTATTTTCAAAATCCACACCTTTTATAAATTCAGCATCAGCATTGTCATCAATCTGCTGCTGAACATCTCCTGTTAATTTGATTTCATCTTCCTCATCAACCACTCTTTGATCAGATTCACTTGCTGGTGATAAAGCATAATTTACAAAATACGTTCCTACACCATAAGCTCCACTTAATAAAATAGCTATAATGATAAAAGCAATGATAAATCCTCTTTTTTTCATTATCTTCATTCCCTTCATGTTGGCTTTATTGTACTGAAAAAATATGGACTCTTCAAGAAAACCACCAATATTATATTTTATTTTTCACATTTTTTTATATACATATACTTGCCTTCAAAGCTATATATTGTATTTTGAGGTTTTTTCAATTTATATGCAGCATAATGAAAAGAATCTTCAGACAATCTTTGATCTATTTGAGAAATATTTATTTTAATGAAATTATGATCATACATATAAAACTCTATTAAATCTTTATCATAACGATCTCCACAATAGTGAATTTCACTTGTTTCATTTAAAACTATATCAGAAACATTATGTAATGAATGACCCAATTGACTTAACATCTCTGTACTTTGAAAATCACTACATTGAATCAATGATGATGGTATTTGTTTGGTTTGATAAACTCCACCTAATTTATTAATAAGATAATTTTTGTTTTGAATCTTAGCATAACATAATGGCTGAACTTCTTGAACATGCAGTTGTATATTTCCCATAAAATCAATTTCAACTAAAACATTTTCAAAACGTTTCATTTCTTCTATATCCTGAACTATATTGTCCTTAGAAAATAACATATCTATCCATGTATAATCTCCCATATATCCTGATAGCTGTTCACTTATTTGTTGTTCCAATTCTGCATCATTGACACCTATGACATGAATTGTTTTAATTTTCATAATATCAGACAATAAAATAAAAAAAACAAATCCTATGATTCCTAACACAAAGAATAATCTTATCACTTTTATTCTTTTCTTTTTTTTCTTTTCATCATTAATTTTTTAACCTGATTATCCCTATATTCATCCATCATCTTACCTCCATATCTTTCATTATATAAATAATATCTATAAAAATAAATAAAAATGAGCAGGTCTTGCCTACTCACTGATTAAATCATTTTCAATTAAGAATTCCCTTGCGACATCACTTGTCTTTTCATTCAACTCATCCACTCTATAATTCAATTCTACCATGACTTCATCACTGAGATAATTTTGAAGCTGATTGATCAGTTCAACAACTTCAGGATACTCTTCGATAACTGTATTATTCGCAATTGGTATAGCATGATAGGGTAAGAAGAAATTTTTATCATCTTCTAAAACCTGTAAATCAAACTTCTTTAATAGTCCATCTGTTGAATAAGCATCAATGACATCACATTCATTGTTCATTAAAGCTGTATATCGTGGTGCTCCATCAATAGGAACAGTCTGTTTGAAATGAATAGAATATGCTTTTTGTAATCCTACCCAGCAATCTTCTCTTTCCATAAACATTAATGTTGGTGAAAATGTGAGTTGTTGAGAAACTTTACATAAATCACTTATTGTTTTGATATGATACTGCTCAGCTGTATCTTTTCTAATCGCAAGTGTATAAGTATTGTTGAAGCCTAGAGAATCTAAAACATTTAAATCATATTGTTCTTTCATCTGTTCTTTGACAGCGTTATAGACTTCATCAACATTTCCATTAGGTTCGTTGCCTAAGACATTACCATAAATTGTTCCTGTATATTCTACATACATATCAATGGATCCCGTACGCACGGCATCTAAGACAATAGAACTTGAACCTAGAGATAATGACTGTTCAACCTCAATATCAGTATGATCCTCTATATAATATTTCAACATATAATTTAATATTTCTTGTTCAGTAAAATCCATGCTTCCAATTCTAATGACTTGACTGCCATTTGTCTTTGCTAAGCCTGTATAAACAAAGCTGGCTGCTAAAGCAAGACATGAAATAACAATGACAACTTTATCCAATGTGCCTTTCATTTTAGATCTTGGTTTTGATAATTGGAAACTCTTTGGTGTGACTAATCTCTCTAAAATAGAAAATATATAATCTATAAGTAATGCCAGTAAGCAGGCAGGTATAGCTCCAGCTAAGATTTGAGCATTATTGACCGTTCGAATACCCGCATAAACCAGATATCCTAAACCATCAGCGCCAATAAAAGCTGCCAAAGTCATCAAACCAACCGAACTAACTGCACTGACTCTGACACCAGCCATGATAACAGGTGCAGCTAATGGAATCTGAACTTTATATAAAACCTGAAATTTATTTAAACCAATACCTTTAGCGGCTTCTAAAGTTTCTCCATTAATATTGTCCAGTCCTGTGACTGTATTTTTAATAATAGGTAATAAAGAGTAAAGTATCACCATGACAATGGCTGGTTTTGTTCCAATTCCTAAAAGAGGAATCATAAAACCTAATAAGGCCATTGATGGAATCGCCTGAATAATATTTGCTAATGCCATAATTGGTTTTTTAGATGGCTTAAAATAAGTAATAAAAATACCTAAAGGGACACCTATAATAATCGCAATCAAAATAGCCATAACAGTCAATTGAACATGACCTATTAATAAATCAAAAATCTGCATATAGTTTTGGGAACAATAATCTATAAATGCTTGCATTATTCTCCCTCACTTTCATCATATTTTTTAGAAAGCGTTGTAACCAGGGTACTCTTGGTAATTAAACCTTTTAAGATCCCATCATCTACAACAGGAATTGTATACATATTCTTCTCTTTGGTGATATTTAAAACATCAACGATTGATTCCTGTGAAGAAACTGTGATACATTCCTTTTGCATAACATGACCCACAATTTCATCTTTATTTTTTTCATCGGCTGCATCAGCCGCATGAATAACACCTTTAAAATGTCCCTGACGATCTATTACCATCAAACTATCAACGCTTGAATTAAACATCATATTTAAAGCTTTTACACATTTTAAACGATCATAACAGGTAATTGGTCGATCTATCATAATGTCTGCTGCTTTGATTAATTCTGGTGAATCCCAGATACGCTTTTTCCCAACAAAGTTTAAAACAAAGTCATTGGCAGGATGTTTTAAGATTTGTTCAGGTGTATCGTACTGTTGAATTTTTCCACCACTCATAATACATATACGATCTGCCAATTTGATAGCTTCTGCCATATCATGAGTCACAAACACAATCGTCTTTTGAACACTATTTTGTAATGTCAACAGTTCATCCTGTAATTGATTTCTCGTAATAGGATCTAATGCACTAAAAGGTTCATCCATTAAAATAATATCTGGTTCACTTGCAAAAGCTCTTGCAACACCTACACGTTGTTGTTGACCACCACTCATCTGACCAGGATACTTATCTAAATATTCATCTGGATCTAAACCAACCATATTTAAAACATCTTTCACTTTTTCCAAAAGATGTTTATCATTTTTATTTTTTAACTTTGGAATCAGTTCAATATTTTCTTTCACTGTCATATGAGGAAATAATCCTGTTTGTTGAATAACATAACCAATATTACGTCTTAATTCAATTTCATTTTCCTCACTAATATCCTTTCCATTTACATAAATTGTCCCCTGGCTTGGTTTAATCAACCGATTAATCATCTTTAAAGCAGTCGTTTTTCCACACCCACTGGGTCCAATCAAACAAACAAATTCACCATCATTCACTGTAAAATTGATATCTTCCAATACATGTTTATCTTTAAATGACTTGTAAACATTTTGAAATTCTATCATAAGCAAAACACCTCACTTAAATACATTTTATATCTTAGATGTGACTCTTATGTGAATTCTTTAATTATCTATATCTTTATATCCTTAAAATATAGGTTTTTTTTATTTATATCCTAAATAATAACATAGATATCATTTGAATTTTGACGAAAAAAAGAATATGAATTATGACTTCATATTCTTAAATGCAGTTGAAAGCATCAACTTAATTCTATTTAATTGGTTAACTTCACTCGCACCTGGATCATAATCCACAGCCACAATGTTACTTTGTGGATATTTTTTACGTAAGGCTTTAATAACACCTTTACCTGTTACATGATTTGGTAAGCAGGCAAATGGCTGCATACACACAATATTTGGTGCACCTTCTTCAATTAATTCAATCATTTCTCCAGTTAAGAACCATCCTTCACCTGTCTGATTTCCAATAGAGACAACTTCACTTGCTTTTTTCGCAATTTGATCAATAGGTGTTGGTGGATCAAAACGTTTTGAATCTCTTAATGCCTTAATCATATCTTTTCTTAAGAAATCAACAAACCAGATGGCAAAATTACATAACCATACTGAAGATTGTGAAGCATCAAAATGTTCATGTTCATACCAAGTGTTATAGAAACAATACTGGAAGAAATCAATTAAATCAGGCATAACAGCTTCTCCACCTTCTGATTCAATGATTTTCACAATTTCATTATTGGCAGTAGGATGGAATTTGACTAAGATTTCTCCAACCAATCCAACTCTTGGTTTTTTAATATCTAATAATGGCAATTCATCAAAGTCTTTGACAATTTGATAAACATTCTTTTTAAATTCTTTCATGCTGCCATTTTTCACATTTTCCTGACATTTTGCAACCCATGATTCATAAAGTTTATTGGCTGAACCTTTGACTTTTTCATAAGGACGTACACGATAAAGAACGCGCATAAATAAGTCCCCATACATAGCACCAATGATTACTTTTTTGGCAATCTTATATGTAATCTTAAATCCAGGATTACTTTCTAATCCTGATAAGTTTGCAGAGATAACTGGAATTTGTTCCATTCCGGCATCTTTTAATGCCTTTCTAATGAACGCAATATAGTTTGTTGCACGACATCCTCCACCTGTTTGAGAAATAATCAATGCCACTTTATTCAAATCATATTTTCCACTATTTAAAGCATTCATCATTTGTCCTACAACTAAAATACTTGGATAACATGCATCATTGTTGACATATTTTAATCCCTGTTCTACTGCATCTTTATCAACTGAAGGTAACACTTCAAAGTTATAGCCTTCCGAATTCATGGCAGTTTCAACAAACTGGAAATGAATCGGTGACATCTGTGGACAAAGAATTGTATAACGATCTTCTTTCATCTGTTTTGTAAAAGGTACTTTTACCTGTTCATACTTCTTAGATAAATCAATAATATCTTCTTTCTTTTCAATCGTTGCTTTTAATGAACGAATACGAATACGAATAGCTCCTAAATTACTTCCTTCATCTATCTTAATTAAAGTATAGATTTTATTTCTTGCTTTTAAGATTTCAGAAACCTGATCAGCTGTTACAGCATCTAACCCACAACCAAATGACGTTAACTGAATTAATTGTAAATCCTTTTGTGAAGAAACGAAAGAAGCCGCTTTATATAAACGTGAATGATATGTCCATTGATCAACAACACGTAATTTTAAATGTTCTTCATCTAAATAACAAACACTATCCTCACTTAAGACAACAAATCCTTCACTCGTAATTAAATCTGGAATTCCATGATTAATTTCAGGATCCACATGATAAGGACGACCTGCCAAAACAATACCTTGCATATGGTTTTCACGCATATATTCCATGGCACGTTTTCCTTCCTGACGAATATCCTGCTGACAATGATCTAATTCTTCATAAGCTTTATCTATAGCCTGATGTAATTCCTGATCTGTAATATGAAACTCACTTAATTCTTCTTTTAAGACATGGAACAATGTCTTTTTATTATTTAATGATATAAATGGATTTTTGAATTTTATATTTTTTTGTTGGAGATTATCCACATTATTTCTAATGACTTCTGGATAAGAAGCAACAACAGGACAGTTATAATGATTTCCAGCATCTTCATTTTCCATTCTTTCATAAGCGACTGATGGATAGAAGATAAAAGGCACTCCTCTAGCAATCAGATTTTCAATATGCCCATGTGTAATTTTAGCAGGATAACAAGCACTTTCACTTGGAATAGATTCAATTCCTTTTTCATAGATGGCTTTAGATGAACGAGATGATAAAACAACTCTAAATTTCAATTCTGTAAAGAATGTATGCCAGAAAGGATAATTTTCATACATATTTAAAGCTCTAGGGATACCAACAATACCTCTAGGAGCATCTTCTATTGGTAAAGAATGATAATTAAAGACACGACGATATTTATAATCAAATAAGTTTGGTAATGATTTAGATTTTAATGGTAAATTAGCTCCTCTTTCACATCTATTTCCACTAATAAACTCTCTTCCATCATTAAATGAAGTAATTGTCAACATACAGTTATTTGTACATTTACCACAATTTTTCATACTATTTTGATATGTTAAATGTTCTAATTCTTCACGTGTTAATAAAGTTGTCCCTTTGCCATCATCTTTTTCTTTCGCAATTGTTGCCATTCCATAAGCACCCATCAATCCTGCAATATCAGGTCTAATGACTTCAATACCTGCTTCTTTTTCAAAAGCACGTAAAACGGCTTCATTATAGAATGTTCCACCTTGTACAACAACATTTTTACCGATTTGGTCTTTACTTCTTAACTTAATAACTTTATATAAGGCATTCTTGATAACGGAATATGATAATCCTGCTGAAATATCTGCTAAAGATGCACCTTCTTTTTGAGACTGTTTCACTTTTGAATTCATGAAAACTGTACAACGACTTCCTAAATCAAGTGGATGTTTTGACATCAATGCCATCTCGGCAAATTCATCAATTTCATATCCTAAAGAATGAGCAAATGTTTCAAGGAAAGACCCACATCCAGATGAACATGCTTCATTCAATGTAATATCTTGAATGACATCATCCTTAATGGTGATTGCCTTCATATCCTGTCCACCAATATCTAAAATAAAGTCAACATCAGGTTCAAAATGTTTAGCTGCTGTGTAATGAGCAATTGTTTCTACTTCACCATAATCTACTTTTAATGCTGCTTTAATTAAAGCTTCACCATATCCAGTGACACCAGTTTTTTGAATATGACATCCTTCAGGAATTAAATCATAGATTTCCTTCATAATTCTAATAATTAAATCTAAAGGATTTCCTTCGTTAGAATTGTAGAAAGAATATAATATTGATCCTTCATCATCAATTAATACAACTTTAGATGTTGTTGAACCAACATCAATACCAACATAAATATTGCCTTGATATTTTTTTAGATTTCTTTTCTTTGTCATGGCTTGAAGATGACGATCTCTAAATCCTCTTAATTCATCTTCATTATGAAATAAAGGTTCTAATGTATGAGCTGCTTCTGTTCCATTATCTTTTAAAACTTTTAAATCATGAATCAATTTGTCCAATGGAATTGCTTTTTCTACATCTTTCGCATTTAAGGCAGCACCCATAGCTACAAACAATTGGGAATTATCTGGGAAAATAATATCCTCATCTTGAAGCTCTAATGTTTCAATAAAACGTTGTCTTAGTTCACTTAAGAAGTATAGAGGTCCTCCTAAAAAAGCGACTTTTCCTTTAATCGGTTTTCCACAGGCTAACCCACTGATAGTCTGATTCACAACCGCCTGGAAAATAGAAGCCGCTATATCTTCTTTTCTTGCGCCTTCATTGATTAAAGGCTGAACATCAGTTTTCGCAAAAACCCCACAACGAGAAGCAATTGGATAAATACGCTGATGATTTTTGGCTAATTCATTCAATCCTGAAGCATCAGTCTGTAATAAAGTGGCCATCTGATCAATAAATGCACCTGTTCCACCGGCACAAGTTCCATTCATACGTTGTTCTAACGAACCTTCAAAATAAGTAATTTTCGCATCTTCTCCACCTAATTCAATGGCAACATCTGTTTGTGGAATATAAGTTTCTATTGTTTTGGTACATGCAATCACTTCCTGTACAAATTTGACATTTAATGATTGAGAAATTGACAATCCTCCTGATCCTGTAATAACTGGATAAATATTGATTCCTGGATATTCTTGATGAATTTCTTCTAATAATGTAAGTATTGTATTTCTTACATCTGAATTATGTCTGACATAACGTGAAAATAAACAGACATCCTTTTCATCTGTTAAATAAGCTTTAACTGTTGTAGATCCCACATCAATTCCTAAATAATATTGACTCATAACACTTCTCCTTTAAACATTACACTTATCTATAATTTTTAATCTTATCTTATTTCGACATTATCTTCAATTGATATGCTTTACTTCAAATCTTTAATAATTTGATTAATCTTTAACGATAAACGTAAATATTCTTTAGTATCTTCTTCTCCTAAACATTCTAAAAGATGACCAAAATAGGCTTCAATTTCTTTTTGTTTTTCTCTAGCAAATGCTTTCCCTTTATCCGTAATAAACACCTTTATTTTTCTTTTGTCTAATGGATCGACTATCCTTTGGATATAACCTTTTTTAGATAATGTATTAAGCACTGCTGCAACTCTTGACGTATTAATATCAAAACGCTGACTAATCTCGGAAGCATTGACTCCATCACCATCCATCAAATAAATAAGAACTGCACATTCCCCTCTGGCAATTTCACTGATATCACGATGACAAAACTTAAATGCCTGTTCATTTTCTATCATATAACCTATTAATTCTCTAGCATATTTACGATAATCCATTTTATTTACCTCACACTATGAGCATTTTATACAACTTTATCTCATTTGTCAATTTTTTTGTTTATTTGTCTATTTCTTAAAAATAAACGATATTGTTTGATGTTCAAATTTGATGTTGGTACAATAAAGAAAAGAGGGAGAGATACATATGTATGAAAAAATAAAAGAACTTGCAAAGTTATATTATCCTGATACTGTAAATTGTCGTCGTGATTTACATAAGTATGCTGAAAAAGGCTGGTTAGAAATGCGAACAGCCTGTTATATTGCTTCTACATTAGAGGAATTAGGATACGAAGTGCTTGTTGGTGAAGATATTATGAAAAAAGAAGCACGTATGGGTGTGCCACCAGAAACAATTTTACATTTAAATTACCACCGTGCTCAAAAGCAGGGAGCAAATCCTTACTATTTGGAAAAAGTTAAAATGGGAATGACTGCCGTGGCAGGTGTATTAAAATGTGGAGATGGTCCTACTCTTGCTTTAAGATTTGATATTGATGCTTTAGGCCTCATTGAAGAATCATCATCAAGTCATTTTCCTTTTACGAATGGTTTTGCATCTGTACATCGTGGAACAATGCATGCCTGTGGTCATGATGGTCATACTGCAATTGGTTTAACCACAGCTAAAATACTTATGAACATCAAAGACCATTTACATGGAACAATCAAACTTATTTTTCAACCTGCTGAAGAAGGTGTTATGGGAGCCAGAAGTATTGCTGAAAGTGGATTCTTAGATGATGTTGATTATATTTGTGCAGCTCATATTATGCCTCAAGAAGATCAACCTTATGATTTGTATTTTGGTATGGATGAATCTTTTGCGACCACAAAACTTGATATTACTTATCATGGTGTATCTACTCATGCTGCTGAATCGCCACAGTTTGGAAAAAATGCTTTACTATCTGCCGCTAACTGTATTTTAAATTTACACTCTATTCCTCGTAACAGTGATGGTCAGACACGTGTGAATGTTGGAACTGTTCATGCTGGTACAGGAAGAAACGTTGTACCTGAAACAGCTAAACTTGAAATTGAAGTCCGTGGTGTTACAAGTGAATTAAATCGCTATATGGAAATTTATGCGAGAGATATTATTGAAGGTTCAGCACGTATGCATGATACTGTTGTTGAAATTAAAGAAATGGGTAAAGCTTATGCATTAGATTGTGATGAAGACTTTATGAATACGATTCGTTCAATGTGTCAGCGATACCTTCCTGATTTAAACTTACCTCCATATAATTTAAGTCCACTGGGAGGTAGTGATGATTTTTCATATTTCATGGAACGTGTTCAAGCTCATGGTGGCAAAGCCACTTACATGAAACTTTTAACACCTATTGTTTCATCACCACATAATGATGCTTTTGATTTTGATGAAAAAGTTCTAGCATTAGGTCCTCGCATCTTTGCAAGTCTTATCTATTATCTTTCTCATGAAAACAAGGCATAAGAGATACAAATCAAGTATCTTTTATGCCTTTTCATTATTTATTAGCTTTCTTATAACGTTTTCCTTTGGTTACACCATTATCAATAAGTTTTTCATTTTCTACTAGTTCTTTTAATAATGTTTGAACACGTCTTTCCTTAACACCCAAAATATCTATAAAATCTTTTACCTTATACCATTGTCCATATTCCATATAAGAAAGAATTTGTTCATATTGTTTGAATGTTTTTCCTGAACTTTTTTTCTCGCGCTTTTTTTCTCGCACTTTTTTTCTCGCACTTTTTTCTCGCACTTTTTTTTGAAATGAAAGTGTTAAAATAGTTCGATCTGGATTCATTTTCTCTTCTATAATGGGTTCTTTCCATTGCTGTTCTTCCCAGATAGAAAATAATTCTGGGACACCACTTCCAGCTCTTTCTCCAATTCCAATGAGATTGAACATTTTCATTAATGCTTTATTTCTTGGATCAGATTCTCCACCTAATTTCATTTGATATTTCCCAACACGAATAGAACCAGGATTTTCAATCGTTAAAATATCATTATCCTGCTTAATCACAATACCTCTAGGAATATAAAAATCCGCATTAACTAAACAATTCGCCAAAACTTCACGTAAAGCACGATGAACAGGAGTATCATCAATTCTATCTCCGCCAACAATTTTAAATGGTATTTTCACATTACGTATAATTTTATTATAAACCCTAAAATAGAAATCAAACAAATTACCTGTCCATTCACCTGATGTCGATTGCAAGCGATCTGTCCATCTAATAGTCGGGTCTAACATTTCCCTATAATCAAGGAAATATTCTGGATAGTAATTAACGATATTATATTCTTCACCAAACATGAGTAATCCTGCTCCTGTTGGGTGTAGTTTGCCATCTTTTCCTAATTTTGCAGCACCAATTTTTAATAAATACTGATCATCATCTAAATTCATCCAAGGGTGAGCAGCTCTAAAAGCACGATGCCTATTTCGATAAGCATGTATTGTTTCTATATCAAACACTGATAAATCCATACTCTCGATGATTGCCATATCCATTGTTTCTTCAATTTGATCCCTAAGCATTGCTTTAACCTGTAACGGAGTACAACGATAATCTCCAGTATGTGTTCTTTTATATGTTCCTTTAAACATATCATTATTAATATATACAGGTTTTTGTTCTCGTTTTGCCATAGGAACATGTATAACGATGATTATATCATCTTGTATTTCATATACATTTACATCATCTTCGTTCAAAAGATTAATACTGACTTTTTGTAAATTATGAGCTTGATTCCAAAAATTATCCAATATTTTTTCTTTATCAGATATTTTTAATCCTGTTGTTTTCCAACTTCTATCACTTAATTCTTGAATACCAAGAATAATAATTCCACCATAGGTATTTGCCATAGCTGAATAAGACTCCCATAATGAAACAGGTAAGCCTCCTTTAGCTTTCTTCACTTCTCTACGATTATCTTCTTTATATGAATCAAACTCAGTTATATCAAATAAATTATTCACGTTAGACATTCCTCCTAACAATATTCTTTGATTCATATTATACCTGTTTTTATGATGACTTAAAATACTATCTTATACAATTACAAATCTATTTATCTTCTCTTATCGCTTTAACATAATAATCAAAATCATTATTTAAATAGAGCTGGACACTTTCTTGTAAATCCTCACAAATATCTAAAATACGTTTTTCACTTACAAGTGGGTTGATATAACGCTTTTTAGAAACAATTTTCCAATAACCATCTTGAGGTAATCTAGAAATCAGAATTTTATTTAATTGTGTATATTGATGAAAAATAGAATGTAGTTCTTTATTTTCTTTAATCATCATTTCTGTTAAGTTTTCTGTTGCTTCCTGATTTGTATAATCATGATACATAAAATCAATAACATGTGCAAAAACAGGTGTAGAAATATCATGTAATAAAGCAGCAACTGTCTGATGCTTATCATGAGTGAAATGATATGTAATCAAAGCCACTCCAATACTATGATTATATCTAGAAACACCTTTACAGTTTCTAAAAGATTCAAATTGAGTATATTCCATTCCACAGTTCATACTTACATCTTTTAGTCTTTGAAAAAGAGATGTTTGAATAATGTCTTGAACATAATTTGGGATATATTCACTATAAATATCATAAACAATCATATCTTTACCAACATTTAAAACTTATTCTTTAAACAATGCTCTACCAATTCTCACAATAGTTGCTCCTTCTTCCAAAGCTATATCATAATCTTGGGACATTCCCATAGATAATTCATGTAATGGATATTCAGGATATTCGTTTTTTAATCGTTCTAATAACTCTTTTGTCTTTTTAAAATAAATACGTGTTTGTTCTTTTTCAATATGTGGTGCCATCATCATAAGTCCATCAACAATCAAAGATGGACAATTCTTTAAATATGTCATCACCTGATCCATCTCTTCTTCATCAAAACCATGTTTACTTTCTTCTTTAGCAATATTAACCTGTAATAATATATGAACTTTTAACTGATGTTTTTGTGCTTGCTTTTCTAATTCATCAATCAAATGATAACTATTTACAGAATGAATTAACTCTACCTTATCAATGATATATTTCACTTTATTCTTTTGTAAAGTTCCAATAAAATGCCAATGACCTTTTCCATGATATTGTTCATATTTATCTAAGAAAGCCTGAACTCTATTTTCTCCAAAATATAAACAACCACATGCTTCCAGTTTTTCTATTTCTTTTTCATCTATATATTTCGTTGCTGCAACCAGTGTTGCAGGTTTTACCTTTTCTAACATATTTTTGACTGCTTCTTCATTGACTATCATACTCATTCCTCCTTATTTTTTTATTATATAATCTTTTCATCATAACTTAAATCATAAAATCATAGATTTATCAAAAAGAATTCATAAAAAGGTGCTATAATATTTCATATAATGAGGTGATTCAAATGAATGATTTATTAGAAAGATATCTAGGTGCAGTGTGTTCTTATTTTTTTGGAAGAAAACGCCAATATGTTTATCATGATTTAAAAACTCAAATCAGTCAATCGGTACATCAATATGAAGATATGGAAGACTTATTAATGAGTTATGGACATCCACTAAGTGTTGCTTACTCATATGGCTATCGTCCTACAATTTATCATCATTTTAATCCTAAAATAGTTAATTTCATTGAAAAACTTGTTTTTTTAATTTCAGGTATTTATCTTTTTTTATCAACCCTTTATTATCTTGAACAATTTGGTTGTTTATCATTTCAATCAACAAACAATGTTGTGACAACAATGAATACTTCATCTATCTTTGAAGCTTTTCTTTCTTATCCAATCATTATAATGATTGGTATCATTGCCATAGCAATCTTAGCTTTAATCATATTGGATAAAAAAGAGCCTATTCCTCAAGATTTAAATCTCTGTTGGAATATACAAGATCTGGATCATTTACCCCATCCATCCCATTATCCAAATCATACTATTGAAACCATCTTTATGATTATATTTATTGCTTTCTTTATTTGTTATGGTTTTTTCTTTTCTAGTGATATTATTATTAAAATACAACATGAATCATATCAAATGATTCATATGATGACCTATTTCTTTCAACCATTTATTATGATCATTATTTTTGATTATTTTATAGATATGACCAAAAAAATATATACCAAAAAATATTTAAAATATAGCTTTATCATTAATTTATTTACTATTGTTTCTTTAACAATCTTTGTTGTGAATTCTCATTTTTTAAGTCAATATTTATTACCTATAAATACAAATTTTCAATATATTCTTGTTAATGCATTTATTATTACAGCTTTATTCTTTATCTACTTTATTTCATTATATAAATTAGTGAGAAACATAAAATCATATCGTTTCTTATTTAAAAAATAGACCATAGAAATGATTCCATTTCTATGGTCTTGTGTTTTTATCTTATTTTTGTACCATTTGGTAAGTTTTCTACAGACACAAGTTCTAACATTTTTTTCTTAGATCCTGCAAGAATCATACCTTGAGATTCAACACCTCTTAATTTTGCAGGTTTCAAGTTAGATACAACAATAACTTTCTTACCAATCATATCTTCTGGTGTATAGAAGTCAGCAATACCACTGACAATCTGTCTTGTTTCTTTACCAATATTGATTTGAGAAACTAACAGCTTATCAGCATCAGGATGTTTTTCACATTTTTCAACTGTACCTACAACCAATTCAATTTTTGCAAAATCATCAATTGTAATTTGATTGTCATCCTCTTGTTTTTCTTCTTTTTGAGGATATAAAGCTGCTACTTTCTTTTCTACTTCTTTAGGATCTAATCTTGCAAATAACTGTTGAGGTTTTTCAGTGACTTTTGTTCCTTCTTGATATAAACCAAAAGTATTTAAGTCTAAGAAGTTTCTTTGATCTGTATTGATTTGATCTAAAATCTTTGTAGATGTAGAAGGCATATATGGTTCTAATGCAATAGCAGCAAAACGGATGGCTTCAATTAAGTTATAAAGAACTGTTGCGAGACGATCTTTCTTGCTTTCATCTTTTGCAAGTGCCCAAGGCATTGTATCATCAATATATTTATTTGTTCTTCTTAGTAATACAAAGATTTCATCTAAGGCTTTAGATGCTTTAAATTCATCCATGTAAGCCTGAACTTTCTTTGGCATAGCTAAAGCAATTTCTTTTAATTCATCATCAACAGGTTCACTCACACCTGGATTTGTCACAATACCATCAAAATATTTATTTGTCATGGCAATTGTTCTATTGACTAAGTTACCTAAAATATTAGCTAAATCAGAATTAATACGTTCAACTAATAAATCCCATGTGATACTTCCATCATTGTCATAAGGAATTTCATGTAAAACATAGTATCTGACAGCATCGACACCAAAGATTTTAACCAAATCATCTGCATAGATTACATTTCCTTTAGATTTAGACATTTTACTTTCACCTTGTAATAACCAAGGATGTCCAAAAACTTGTTTTGGTAAAGGAATATCTAAAGCCATCAACATAATAGGCCAATAAATCGTATGGAATCTCACGATATCTTTACCAATTAAATGTAAATCTGCTGGCCAATATTTCTTATATAATTCACCATGATTTCCATCAACATCATAGCCAAGTCCTGTAATATAGTTTGTTAAAGCATCAATCCATACATACACAACATGTTTAGGATCAAAGTCTACAGGGATAGACCATTTGAACGAAGTACGTGAAACACATAAATCCTGTAAACCTGGTTTTAAGAAGTTATTCATCATTTCATTCTTTCTTGAAACAGGTTGAATAAATTCAGGGTGCTCTTCAATATGTTGAATTAAACGATCAGCATATTTAGATAATTTAAAGAAATAAGCTTCTTCTTTCGCATCATGAACTTCTCCACCACAATCAGGACATTTTCCATCAACCAATTGAGATTCAGTAAAGAATGATTCACATGCTGTACAATATTTACCTTCATAATGCCCTAGATAAATATCTCCCTGATCATATAATTTCTTAAAGATTTTTTGCACTTGTTTCACATGATATTCATCTGTTGTTCTCATGAAACGATCATATGTTGTATCCATCATATCCCAAATTTCTTTGACAACAGCTGCTTTTTCATCAACAAATTGTTTAGGTGGGATACCAGCTTCTTGAGCTTTTAACTCAATCTTTTGTCCATGTTCATCAGTTCCAGTCTGAAAATAAACATTGTATCCTTCCTGTCTTTTACTTCTTGCAATAGCATCAGCTAAAATAATTTCATATGTATTTCCAATATGAGGTTTTCCTGAAGTATAAGTAATCGCCGTCGTTAAATAATAATCTTTTGGATCTTTCATCATATCTCCTCCTTCAAAATAAAAAACGTCCTTATAAAAGGACGTATTATACGCGGTACCACCTTTTTTTATATCTGTCGATATACCCTCAAAACTTTAACGCAGTTAACGTTTATCTCTCACTATTCAAGATAACAGCTCCCAGCCCATCTTCATAAAAGTTATGTCCTGATTTGCACCAACCATCAGTTCTCTACAACGCCCTTTTAATCTCTGCTGTTCTTTGCCTTTTTTATACTCTTAAACATTATCAAATATTTTTTTTAAAGTCAATAAAGTTTCATAACTATTTTTTGCGAAATAGAAATCAATCTTTTTTTTAATAAGCGAAATCAATGATTTCATTACAGTTCTAATGATATAATGAAATTAATAAGAATAGAAAGGACTGATTTTATGGGTTTATTTAACAAAAAGAAAAAAACTGTCAATTGGGATGATGCTTATAAAGCTAAACCTCATTTTTATAAGCAATCTGATGGGAGTGTATTTGGTGCGATGAGTTTAACTGAAGGTGTGAAAACAATGTTCTTAAAACAGCCTCAAATACATTTTGAGGTTGAAGGTCAGCGTATATCACAATGGAGAATCGCTCTTATTGATGCGACAAATGATTCGATGATAGGTCAAATGGATTATGGAACATGTCTTAAAAAATTACAGCCTTATATCCTTGCTGAAGATAGCAATTTTATTTTAGTAAGAGGATTAACTTTAGATGAATTGAAGAGTCTATAAAATAACTTATAACAATTATAATATTTTGATTATTTGAACAATCTTATAAATACAAATATTGAACACATGAAAGGAAGGTAAAAAAATGATTTTAGGTATTATTTTAGAATTCATTGTTGTTTCTTGTATCATAGTCAAGATTTTAAACATAAAGTATCGTAATCAAAGTTATCTTAAAAAAACCAATTCTCTTTTCACCGCTTTGTTATTGATTTATCTACTGATTATCAACACGCAAAGAGATAGTGTCATCTCTTTTATTTCTTCTTATTCTATGATATATATCATAACTTTGATTATTTATATTGTTCTTATCATTATTGAAACCATAAACACGATGAAGGGAAAAGGATAATGTATAAAAAATAATGGTCAAGTTTTATCTTTTTACTATCACTTTTTTAAATGTTATAATATTGATAAGGAGTGAGTGCATATGAAAAAGCTGATTATTTGGGTTGTGATGCAGTTTTTATATCGTGGTATGAAAGTTCTTTATCATGATGATCCACGTATGAAAGAAGAATTAGATGGATGGAAACAAGATAAAGTTTTAACATTACAAGTCATGCATGGACCTTCTATCACAATCAAATACACATATCAAAAAGGATTACAGAAAGTCAAAAATGTAAAACCTGATATTTGTATTACCTTTAAAAGCATTCAGACAGCTTTGCTTGTTTTTACAGGTATGATGAGTGTCAAAAGTGCTTATTTAGAACATCGTTTTTCTTTAAGAGGAGATGTTTTTGAAAGTATGAGATTTGTCAGATGTGTTGATTTGGTGGAAACTTATCTTTTCCCTCGTTTTATGACAAAACGTATTTTAAATCATCAGGAAAAGAAATATAAACCGACTTTATTGATTTATATAAAAGCTTTATTTGCTTAGGAGGGATCATTATGTATTTTGAATTTGTCAATAAAACAAAGGTATGTGCTGGGCAAAATGCTTTAAGCCAACTTGAATACGAATGTCAACAATATCATATGAAACATCCTCTGATTTTAACAGACCATGTTTTATATCAACTCAAATATGTTGATATTCTTACCAAACATTTATCATTAGATTATAGTCTATATACAGATATTCCTGTTGATTCTTCTATTCATACAATTGAAGATATTCAAGATTATTATATTAAAGAAAATTGTGATGGATTGATTGCTTTAGGTGGTGGAAGTGTTTTAGATACTGCTAAAGGTGTTTATTTGATGTTATCACAGGAATGTGAATCCATTGAAGATATTTTAGGTTTTGAAGATTTAAAACTTGGTCAAGATGTGCCATTCTTTGCGATTCCAACAACAAGTGGGACTGGTAGTGAAGCGACATGTGTCGCCGTAGTCAGTCATCCTGAAAAGCAAGTCAAACTGGAAATCATCTCACAGCATATTCAAAGTCATGTTGCTTTCCTTGATCCTGTCTTAACTCAAAACCTACCTCTCAAGACAACAGCTTCCACAGGTATTGATGCTTTAACACATGCTATTGAAGCTTATACATGTTCACAGAAAAATCCAATCAGTGATGCTTATGCTATCTTAGCGATACAAACCATTTCACAAAATATTTTAAAAGTCATAGACAATCCAAAAGATGAAAACATCCGATTAAATCTTGCTTTAGCTTCTTATGAAGCTGGATGTGCCTTTTCGAATTCAATGGTTGGTATCGTTCATGCCATTGGACATGCCTTAGGAGCTGTCTGCCATGTAGCTCATGGAGATGCCATGAGTATGCTGCTTGTCCCTTGTATGCGTTATAATCTTGAAGTCAATAAAGACTTATATGGGGATTTATTATTATATCTTGAACAAAAAGAACTTTATAGTCAAACACCAAAGGAGCAGTTAGGACAAAAGGCGATTGATTATATTGCGCGTTTATTACAAACTTTACATGAAAAGACAAATCTTCCTGTATCACTGGAAAGTGTTGAAAGTTTGCCTGAAAATATCAATGAAGTGGCTGAGAAGGCTTTAAATGATGGAGCTTTAATAGTCAATAACAAATATGCAAATAAACAAGATATTATCAATATATTGGAGGGTCATTATGGATATTAAAGAATTAGTGAAAACTCAACGTGAATTTTATCAGACACAATATACTAAAGATATTAATCATAGAATACAGACTTTAAAAGCTTTGAGAACTTGGATTTTAGAACATCAAAATCGTATTATTGAAGCTTTGAAAAAAGATTTGAATAAAGATGCTGTCGAATCTTATATGTGTGAAATTGGTTTGGTTTTAAGTGAATTAAACTATCAGTTAAAACATATTAAAAAATGGAGTCGTAATAAATATGTCTGGACGCCAATCTCTCAATTCTATGGAACAAGCTTTGAATCTTATGAGCCTTATGGTGTGACATTGATTATGAGTCCTTGGAATTATCCTTTCATGTTATCAATTGAACCAGCAGTTGGCGCTATTGCAGCTGGAAATACTGTCATTATTAAGCCGAGTGCTTATGCTCCAAATGTTTCACATGTGATTAAACAAATGGTGAGTGAAAGCTGCGATGAAAGATATGTGGCAGTTGTTGAAGGTGGAAGAGCTGAGAATACAGAACTTTTGGAACAACGTTTTGATTATATTTTCTTTACAGGTAGTGTGAATGTTGGCAAACTGGTTATGGAAAAAGCGAGTCGTTATTTAACACCTGTAACTTTAGAATTAGGTGGGAAAAGTCCTTGTATCGTTGATGATGATAAGAGCTTGAAACTGGCTGCTAAACGTATTGCTTTTGGTAAGTTTTTAAATGCTGGTCAGACATGTGTGGCTCCTGATTATTTATTAATCAAAGACAAATATAAAGATCAGTTCATTCAATATATGAAAGATACTATTCATGAATTCTTTGGTGATCAACCTTTACAAAATCCTCAACTTGTTAAAATTATTAATCAAAAACACTTTGATAGATTATCACATTTATTAGAAAATCAGGATATTGTGATTGGTGGTCATAGAAATCTAGAAACTTTACAGATTGAACCAACGGTTGTTGATCATGTTGATGGAAACAATCCATTAATGCAAGAAGAAATCTTTGGTCCTATTCTTCCTATCTTAACTTATCAAAACATTGATGAAGCTATAGCCTTTATTAATCAAAGAGAAAAGCCACTGGCTTTCTATATCTTCTCTCAAGATAAAGCGATTCAAAAGAAATTATTAAAACATTGTAGCTTTGGTGGTGGATGTATTAATGATACAATTATTCATCTTGCGACAAGTGAATTAGGTTTTGGTGGTGTTGGAAATAGTGGTATGGGATCATATCATGGTAAAAAGAGTTTTGAAACTTTCTCTCATACCAGAAGTATTGTCAAAAAAGCAACTTGGATAGATTTACCAATGCGTTATTATCCTTATAATTCAATGAAAGATAAACTGATCAGAATGTTTCTCAAATGATTTCACATATTGTTAATATTGATTTAAAATATAATATATATCATATATATAAATACAACATAAAGGAGGAAATATGATGAAGTGTCCTGTATGCAAAGATGTGACATTGCTTATGTCAGAAAAACATGGTATTGAAATTGATTATTGTCCTGAATGTCGTGGAATTTGGTTAGATCGTGGTGAACTTGATAAAATTATTGAACGAGCTTCAGGAGAAAAAAAACAGCATTCATCTAAAGATTATGAAAAATCACACAAAAAGAAGAAAAGTTCTACTTTAATTGATATTCTTGAAATCTTTGGTGGAGAATAAAAGCTGTCAGGGATAAGTGAAATGCTTATTCCGACAGCTTTTTTTAGTCTTCTAATTGTGATGTACAATGAGGACAACGTGATGCCTCAATATGAATTTCTGATTTACAAAACGGACAAATTTTCTTATCAGGAATAACTTCATCCTCTTTTTTACCAATACTCATCAATTTATTCACAGCCTTCATAATACAAAATAAAACAAAAGCCATAATAAAGAAATTTACTAATGATGAAAGAAATGCTGATGCAAAACCTGCAATATCCTGTAAAGTATATATTTTTCCACCAGTGACAAAATTTAAAATAGGGTTAATAAAATTATCAGTTAAAGAGGTCACAATACCAGTAAAAGCTCCCCCTATAATAACCCCAATCGCCATATCCAGCATATTTCCACGTAAAGCAAACTTCTTAAATTCATTCATAAAATTCTTCATATCTTCACCTACTTTTTCATAGAATAACATATTCCAACAAGAAAATACAGAATATCTTATTGAAAAAAAGTCAAACAATATCATGTCTGACTTTAATTATTAACCCCATGATGTGGAGTAAATGATGTATCATCAATACCTTTAAAAATATATCCTAATTTTTGATAATGTTCAATAATCTTTGGTAAAGCTTCCACTGTTGTTGATTTTGCAGCTGTATCATGCATTAATAAATTAATATTTTTCGCTTTACTTTGGGTTGCATTTTTCACAATGACAGAAACAGGTCTGTTATTTCCACCAGCATCTGTTGAATCTGCATTCCAATCATAATACTGATAACCTCTATTTTGGACTTCTGTCACTAATGTTGTCATTAATCCTTTACAATAACTTGCAGATTTTGTATTTGAACTTCCTCCCGGAAAACGAATATATTTAGGAACAAATCCTATTTGTTCTTTAACCATTTGTCCAATTTTATTTAAATCATCAAAATAAGCATCCATTGATGAATAAACTTCCTTATAATCATGACTATAGGTATGTAATCCTATCGTATGTCCTTTTTCATAAGCTTCTTTAATATACTTATTACATTTTTTATTGTTACCAGTCACAAAGAATGTTGCTTTCGCACCATATTTATCCAATATATCAATAATTTTCTTTGTATTTTCAGATGGTCCATCATCAAATGTTAAATATACAATTTTCTCTTCACTTGATGGAACAGCCTTTGTCACAACTTTTTTCAACACTTTAACATTTCTAGTAAAAGTATCAGCATTACCACTTCTATCTTTAACTGTATATTTAACTGTATATGTTCCTGTTTTCTTCAAATCAACATCACTTGAATCTACAGTAATTTTTGGACTAGGATCTCGATTATCTTTAGCAGTTAAACCTGAAAGATAATCAACATCTCCATTAACTTTTACAGTTAAATCATGTAATCCTGTTAATTCTGGTTTTTCAGTATCCTTGACAATATTGACTTCTATCTCTTTCTCTGTTTTATTGCCACCTTCATCTTCCACAACAACAGTGACATTTTGTTTACCTTCTTTTGTAAAGTTATAATCTTTTTTAAAATATGCTTTTGTTTTTGTTGCATCTTTAATGTCTGAAACAACATCTTTAACATCTACTTTCATACCAACATCTATATCTAAATTTTTAACTTTAAAAGTAGGTGCATGTGTATCTACAACTTTTACAGTTAAATCATATTTTTTATCATTTAATGCATACTGGATGGTATATTCACCTAATTTTTTTGTATCCACTTGACTTGCATCAACTTTTACATCGCTGCTTTTATATTTTCCATGTATCTCTTCTATATAAGAAGTTGGATCAATATTTTCATTTATTTCTACTTCAACTGGATTTTTCTTAAATGCAATCAAAGGTTTATTGAACATTTTAAAGATAAAAAACACAACTGTAACAATACATAATATCCCAACCAATAATATAGCTTTTTTCTTTATATCCTTTTTTAATTTTAGACTCATATATAACACCTTTCCACGTTTTTCATGATATCAAATTGTTTTGAATTTCTTGTGGATATTTCTACTTATTTGTATTATTTTGTGCTGAATCTTTTAAAAGATAAGTTTGAACTTCATCAATAATTCCATTTGCTATAGCTTCTCCCATTTTTTGTAATTTTTCATTATCACTCAAATAACTATAGTCATTTTTATTATTAAGATATCCCATTTCAATCAAAACAGACGGTACTGTATTATCTCTTAAAACTTGTAGAGATTTCCCTGCATCTATAATACCTCTGTTTTTTGAATAATTTAATGTTTCCATATGTTTTCCAATATTTTGAGCTAATGAATCACTTTCATTATTTTTTTTATAAATTTCAAATCCAGAAACTTCATCAGATTCATCAAATGAATTCACATGAACAGATACAAAATAGTGTGCATTATTTTCAGCACTTGTCGCTGCCCTTTTCTTTAAATCTTCTATTTTATTATTAGATAAAGAGACATCACTTTCTCTTGTATAGATAGCCTTAATATTGGCTTCTTCTAAGGCTTGACCAATCGCTTTTGCAGTTGTTAATGTTATATCTTTTTCTAAAACATCATTGACATTAGCGCCTGGATCCCAATCTCCATGTCCAGGATCTAATACAACTGTTGCTATATACTCTTTAACCTTTTCTTCCTCTTTTTCTTGGACAACTTCTTGTTGAACTTCAGGTTCTAATAAAGAAGAAATTGTATGAATCATCCAAGATGTTCCTTTATAAATACCAAAACATATAACTAATGCTAATACACAAACAATAATCACTCTATCTTTTCTAATTCTTTTCTTTTTTCTAACCACTTTTTCACTTCCTTTGCAATCGTTGTTATTTTATCATTTTTTGTCGTATAATCAAATGTTTTCCATAAAAAAATCATATTGACTCTCATCAATATGATTTATTTCTTTGATTCTATAAGTTGAATCGCTTCATCAAGAACCTTTTTCCCATTCATCATCCCATAATCTTTCATATCAATAACGGCAATAGGTTTATTTTCATCAAATAATGAACGAATATGTTCTTCCTGAAAACGAACTTGAGGTCCTAACATGATTGCATCAGCATCTTGACCATATTGAACTGTATCTGCAATTGGTCTGGCTTCAATATCAACATCTAATTGTCTTTCTTTAGCAGCAGCTAACATTCTTTCAACTAACAAACTTGTTGACATTCCTGCTGAACATACTAGTAAAATTTTCATAAGCATTCCTCCATTTATTATGATAACAATTTCAAAGGAAGTTGTAAAATTTTTTAATCAGTTTTTGAAAAAAACATAGAGATAACTCTATGTTTGATGTGTTGTTTTCACATTTATTCTTGTTATTGCTTTTTTCAATGCAATTTCAGCACGTAAAACATCAATGTCCTGTGGTGTTTTTAAACGATCCTCTGCTCTCTTTTTAGAATTTTGAGCACGTAATAAATCAATTTCATCACTTGATTCAATAGCACTTGTGATAATGGTTGTATCTTCTTCACCCACATAAACAAAACCACCTGCAATCGCAAAATAATGTTTATTATGATGAGAATCAACATAGTTCATTTCTGATATATCTATGCTACTGGCTAGAGGAATATGATGGGCAAGTATACCAATTTGCCCTGTTGTTGTTCGTAGATTTAGCATTTCAACATCTACTTCCTGATAAACACCTTTAGGTGTTACAATCTTTAATTTAAATGTTGTCATCTGTTAAAGTTTTTGCTTTCTCAACTGCTTCTTCAATAGATCCGACATTATGGAAAGCCTGTTCAGGTAAATGATCCCATTTTCCTTCAAGAATTTCTTTAAATCCTTGAATTGTATCTTGTACACGAACATATTTTCCTTCTAATCCCGTAAACTGTGAAGCAACAGTAAATGGTTGTGATAAATAATTACGAACACGTCTTGCTCTAGCAACTGTGACTTTATCTTCTTCACTTAATTCATCCATACCTAAAATGGCAATAATGTCCTGTAAATCCTGGAATCTTTGAAGAATCTGTTGAACACCATGAGCAACTTCATAATGTTCTTTTCCAACAATCAATGGATCCAATGCACGTGATGATGAATTCAATGGATCAACGGCTGGATAAATACCCAACGCAGCAATAGAACGATCTAAAACAACTTTTGCATCTAAGTGAGCAAATGTTGTTGCTGGAGCAGGGTCAGTTAAATCATCTGCCGGAACATAGACAGCCTGAACTGATGTAATAGACCCTTTCTTTGTCGATGTAATACGTTCCTGTAATTGTCCCATTTCTGTAGCTAAAGTAGGCTGATATCCTGCTTGTGATGGAACACGTCCTAACAATGCTGACACTTCTGAACCTGCCTGAGTAAAACGGAAAATATTATCAATAAACAATAAGACATCCTGATGTTGTTCATCTCTAAAATATTCTGCCATTGTCAATCCAGTTAAACCTACTCTTAAACGTGATCCTGGCGGTTCATTCATTTGTCCAAAGACAAGTGTTGTTTTATTTAAAACGCCACTTTCCTTCATTTCATAATACAAATCATTACCTTCTCTTGAACGTTCTCCAACACCTGCAAATACAGATAAACCACCATGTTGCGAAGCAATATTATTAATCAATTCTTGAATTAAAACTGTTTTTCCAACACCGGCACCACCAAATAAACCAATCTTTCCACCTTTGATATAAGGACAAATTAAATCAATAACTTTAATCCCTGTTTCTAAGATTTCTGTTTCTGTTTTTTGATCAGCATATGTTGGAGCATTACGATGAATTGGCATTTTTTGAATATCTGAAGGTAATGCCTCTTTTTCATCAATCGGTTGCCCTAGTACATTAAACATTCTTCCCAATGTTTCATTTCCTACTGGTACACAAATAGGATGTTGTGTATCTTTGGCTTCCAAACCTCTTTTTAAACCATCAGTAGACCCCATCGCAATACAACGAACCACATCATCACCAATGTGTTGTGCGACTTCTACTGTCAATAATTCGCCATTATTATCAATTTCAATAGCAGTATTTAATGCTGGTAAATGTCCATCATCAAAAGCAATATCAACAACTGGACCTACCGCACGTACGATTTTTCCTATATTTGACATGCTGCACCTCCTTATTAAGCATTGACTCCTGCTACGATTTCACTAATTTCATTCGTAATAGCACTTTGCCTTGCCTGATTATATTTCAATAATAATTCTTCTATTAAATCTTCTGCATTATCTGTAGCATTTTCCATAGATGTTCTTCTTGAAGCATTTTCACTTGTCACTGATTCTACCAAATATCCATAAATAACTGACTGTAAATACATAGGTATCAAATCATTCAAAACAGCTTCTGGACTTGGTTCAAATAAAGTCGCTTTTTTGGTTAAAGTCATATTTTCAAAATCCTGTGTATGAACAGGCAATAAATCCATCACACATGGCTGGAATGTCAAGTTATTAACAAACTTTGTATAAATCATTTGAATACTTGCAATCTCTTGATTTTGATAACGTTTTGTTAATTCATGAACAAGTCTAATGACATCTTTAAAATCTAATGTTGAATTTAATTCTACATATTGTGAATGATAATCAATATGATGATGTGCTAAATAGCTTGCACCTTTACTACCAATCATATAAATTTCATCATCTGGTTTTAAACATTCAACCATGGTTTTAAAAACATTTGCATTATAACCACCACATAATCCTAAACTTGACGTTACAATAATATAAATATGTTTTCCTGCCTGATTTTCTATTAAATATGGACTTTCCACCATACCTTTATTGCTTTCTAAGATTTGCCCTACCGTTTCTTGAATTTTACTATAGTAAGGTCTTAATTCATCCATCTGATTTCTTGCTTTTCTCAACTTAGAAGTTGCGACAAGCTGCATTGCTTTTGTAATTTTCTTTGTTGATTCAACGGATTTTATACGTCTTTTAATAGACTGCATATCATTAGCCATAAACTAACCTTCCTTATTCACTTTTAAGAAATTTTCTACAAAAGCATTCATGACATCTTTCATTTTTAAAGATAATTCATCGCTGATTGATTTTTGTTGTTGAATATCTGTTATCATTTCAGGATGTTGATTTTGAATATTTTGATAAAGTTCATCCATGAATTGATTGATTTTAGCAACTGGAATTTGTTTTGTATAACCATATTTTAAAGCAAATAATGTAATAACCTGCTGATCTACACTACGTGGAGAATATTGAGCCTGTTTTAAAACTTCTCTCACTCTTTGTCCATGTTCCAAAGTTGCTTTTGTCGCAGCATCCAAATCACTACCAAATTGTGCAAATGCCTGCATTTCACTATATTGTGCAAGTTCTAATTTTAAAGAGCTTGATACTTGTTTCATAGCCTTAATCTGTGCTGATGAACCAACACGGCTGACAGATAATCCAGTGTCAATAGCTGGTCTTATTCCTGAGTTAAATAAATCCTGTTGTAAGAATATCTGTCCATCTGTAATAGAAATCACATTTGTTGGAATATATGCTGAAATATCCCCTGCCTGTGTTTCAATAATTGGTAAAGCTGTAATTGATCCTCCACCATGTTCATCATCTAAACGACAAGCTCTTTCCAGTAATCTTGAATGTAAGTAGAATACATCACCTGGATAAGCTTCACGTCCTGGTGGTCTTTTTAATAATAAAGAGACTGTACGATAAGCAACCGCATGTTTAGATAAATCATCATAAACAATCAAGACATCTTTACCTTCTTCTAGCCATTCTTCTGCCATAGCACATCCTGCATAAGGTGCAATATATTGAACAGGAGCTAATTCACTGGCCCCAGCAGATACAACAGTTGTATATTCCATTGCTCCACCTTGACGTAATTTTTCAACAATTTGAGCAACAGTAGAATTCTTTTGTCCAATAGCAACATAAATACAATAAATATTCTGTCCTTTTTGATTTAATATTGTATCAATCGCAATAGCTGTCTTTCCTGTTTGTCTATCACCAATAATTAACTCACGTTGACCTCTACCGATAGGAATAATCGCATCAATACATGTAATTCCTGTCTGAAGTGGCTGATCAACAGATTTTCTTGTCATAACACCTGGTGCAATCTTTTCAATAGGACGTGTATGCTGATAAACAATTTCTCCTTGTCCATCAATAGGTTGTCCTAATGGATTGACAACACGCCCTAACAATCCATCACCAACAGGAACTTCAATAATTCGTCCTGTTCTTTTGACTTCATCGCCTTCTTTGATAGAACCTTCATCACCAAGTAAAACAGCGCCTACAGCATCTTCTTCTAGATTCATAACCATTCCATAAACATCACCAGGAAATAACAACAATTCTCCTAACATGGCATTATCTAAACCATGAATCAATGTTACACCGTCACCTACTGTCATAACAGTTCCAACATCTTTTGATTCTATTTGATCTGCAAAATGTTTAATCTGTTCCTTAATTAACGAACTAATCTCATCTGGTCTTAAATCCACACTTTCACCTACTTTCTTAATAATTCCTGTTTCAATAATCCCATCTTATAAGATATAGAATTATCATATACATGATGATCAATCTCAACTTTAATTCCACCAATTAAAGATGGATCAATCGCTTGTTTTAATAAGACTTTCTTGTTTGTCTTCATAGACATGGCTTCTTGAATTTTCTCTATTTCTGCTTGAGAAAGTTCGTAAGCACTCCATACTTTTCCAACTTGAATACCCAAGTATTCATAACATAAATTTTGAAATTGATGACAAATCAAAACAATATATTTGATTCTTCTTTTTTTAATCAGCAATAAAAGAAATTGATAGACATATGTTTCAATTTGTCCTTTTAAGCATTGATTCAATACCTTATATTTATCTTCATCATGAATCGCAACATGACTAAAAAACTGTAAAATACTTTGATCATGAAAGATATCTTCAACTTTCTCCATATCTTTTTGATATGTTTCGACAGCATTTTCCTCTTTTGCTAAAGCAAATAATGCTTCAGCATATCTTTTTGCAATAGTATCCATTAATGAACAACCTGATCAACAAAATCTTCTACCATTTGTTGATTTTCCTTTGAATTCATTTCTTTACTCATTACTTTTGTTGCTGCCTCAATAGCTATATTGACCATTTCTTTCTTCATGTCTTCTCTAGCCTGTTGTTTTTCAACTTCAATTTCTCTTTCTGCCTGTTCTAGCTTACGAGTAGCTTCTTCTTTTGCCTTTGCAACTAAATCTTCATGAATTTTTAAAGCATCATTTTTAGCCTGTTCAATAATATCATGATACTCTTTAGCAGATTGACGTGCCTGTTCTTCACTTTCTAACATAAGCTGCTTTGCTTTTTGCTGAGATGTTTTTGCATCCTGAATTTGTGATTCGATAAAATCAGCACGTTTTTGGAAATACTTTTGTGTTGGAGCCCAAAAGAACTTTCTAAAAATAATCAATAAAACACCTGTGGATAATAATTGAATCACGATTGTCGCAAGATTAGGGAATAATTTCCCTGCAACATCAATACTCATTGTATGCCTCCCTTCTTATAAAAAGCCAATCACCTTTTTATAAATATAAAGCTGGGAATACGAAAATTAAAATAATTGAAATCAATAATCCATAAATAGCAACTGTTTCAGTTAATGCGATACCTAAAATCATCATTGTTCTGATTTTACTTTCAGCTTCTGGATTTCTACCTACTGCTTCAACTGCTTTACTTGCAGCAATACCTTCACCAATACCTGTACCTAAACCTGCACATACTGCAATTCCTGCAGCGATTGCAACTAAACCTAAATCTGTCATATTTTATTTACCTCCATTATATTTTTTTATTTATCAAAACTATATTTATAGTTAAGATCAATCTTCATTTTCCATCATGATTAATATAGATGAAATTGTTACAAACACTAATGTCTGAATAACACCAGCAAATAAATCAAAATAAACATGGAACACTGGCGCAATAACTGGTCCTAAAAAATTAACTGTCGTTGGAATGATTAAACTTGATAACCAACCTGTAAACTGATAAAGCAACGACATTAAAATACTACCACTTAAAATATTACCAAAAATACGGAATGATAACGATATTAAGGGTGCTATTGTTCCAAAGATATTCGTTGGTGGCCAAACATTACCCTTGATATATTCTTTAATTCCTTTTTTTCGAATTGCGTTAAACTGTATCAAAACAAATGTAATAATTGTCATAGCCAACGTAATAGAATAATTGGATGTTGGTGCATCAAAACCAATTAATCCACTAATATTAGCCACGATCAGATAACAAAACAGCATTGCAAAATAAGGATAATAGTTCTTTTCAAAACGACTAGGCATAATTGATTTAAAATAGTTATAAATCATTTCTACACCTGTTTCAACGACCAGAACTAAACCTTTAGGTCTTTTGGTTGCATCTGCTAATGCAATCTTTCTTCCTGCATAAATAAAAAAGACTGCTAACATGGCCATGATAATTAAAGAAAATATCAATTCTGTCTGAATCACTATATGCATCTATTTCATCTCCTTTCTTGTTTTTAAATTTAACCAATGAATTGTGATAGGTGTAATCAAATAACCAAAAAACACACTCAAAAGATGAACGTATTCTTTCCATATAACAGCTATCATAAATCCTACAATCATCAAAAATAATTTTAACATAAACATCAATATAATTAATAAAATATGATGTCCTTCCTGTAAAATTGTATGACTAAATTTAATTGTCAATATAAAATTGATATAACAAATTATATATCCAACAATGACTCCTAAAGGATAGGCCATATTCTTCAATATTAAACCTATCAAACAAAAAAAGAGCAACATGATTAAAAAGATTTTTTTTGACTCTGTTTGAACATCTTTTTCATTCACATTGCTCACTCCTTATTTTAACACTATCTTGATTATACCGTGGATAATCAAAAATAACAAATCTTTTGATTACAAGATATAGTTCAAAAGTCATTTCTTTTTAGTATTTGTCAAGATAACTTAAATCGTACCATTATTCACACTATACAATTTTGACATATAGCTAATCTGTTCCAAACAAACGATCTCCAGCATCTCCTAATCCTGGCACAATATAGCCTTTATCGTTCAGTTTCTCATCTAGTGCTCCAACAATTAAATCCACATCAGAATGCTCAGTTTCAATCACCTGTATACCTTCTGGAGCAGCTACAAGACAAGCAAATTTAATATTTTTAGCGCCTCTTTTTTTAATGTTTGTAATAGCAGCACAAGCACTACCACCTGTTGCTAACATTGGATCAAGGACAATCACATCAGCTTCTTTTAAACATGAAGGAAATTTAGCATAATATTCCTCTGGCTGTAAAGTTTCTTCATTTCTTGACATTCCTATATGTCCAACTTTGGCTGTTGGTATAATTGTTTTAAAACCATCAACTAAACCAAGACCTGCTCTTAAAATAGGAACCAAAACAATAGGACGGACTAATTTTTTACCAGTCATAGAACATATTGGTGTTTCAATTTCAATATTTTGTAATGGTAAACTCTTTGTCACTTCATAAGCCATTAACATCGCAATTTCATCTAAGTTCTGTCTAAATTCTTTTGTACCTGTTTCTTTATTTCTCATAATGGTCAACTTATGATCAATAAGAGGATGATTTAAAATAATTGTTGCCATTTCTAATCCCTTCTTTCTTTCATTTCTAGTATCATTATATCAAATTATCCCTATAAAGCCTATCTTTATCCATCTTCATGATCAATAATCAAAAAAGAGAAGATTAAACTTCTCTTATTTCAAATATGTTTTATCTTGATACATTGTCACTTTATCAGTTAATGCTTTTACTCTTTTTAAACATTCTTCTTTAACACTATCTGTTTCTTCATTTTTTAAACGATACGCTATAATTTTACCAACTTCTCTAAAATCATTTTCATCAAAACCTTTTGTTGTCATCGCTGGTGTTCCTACACGAATACCACTTGCTTTAAAAGGTTTCTCAGTATCAAATGGAATCGCATTTTTATTAGCTGTAATGTGAATTTCATCAAGCAATCTTTCCGCTTTTTTTCCACTCATGCCACAACTTGCTTTAACATCAATTAAAATTAAATGATTATCCGTTCCATCAGCCACTAATCTAAATCCTTCTTCTTTTAAAGATTGTTCTAATGCTTTAGCATTTTTTATAATCTGGTTTGCATAATCTTTAAACTCTGGTTGTAAAGCTTCATAGAAACATGCGGCTTTCGCTGCGATAATATGCATTAATGGACCACCCTGCATACCAGGAAAAACAGCTTTATCAATCGCTTTTCCTAATTCTTCTTTACACATAATGACACCACCACGTGGTCCCCTTAAAGTTTTATGTGTTGTTGTTGTGACAACATCAGCATAAGGGAAAGGTGAAGGATGTAAACCAGCAGCAACTAAACCAGCAATATGTGCCATATCTACCATAAATAAAGCACCATTTTCATGAGCAATCTTGGCCATATATTCAAAATCAATGATTCTTGAATAGGCACTTGCTCCTGCAACAACTAACTTTGGTTTGATTTCTTCGACTTTTCTCTTATATTCATCATAATCAATCGTTTCTGTATCACGAGAAACACCATAACTATAAAATTCATAATTGATTCCTGAATAATTGAGTGGATGTCCATGTGTTAAATGTCCCCCATCAGCAAGTGACATTCCTAACACTTTATCCCCATGATTTAATAATGCCAAATAAACAGCTGTATTGGCTTGAGCCCCACTATGAGGCTGAACATTTGCATATTCACAGCCAAATAATTCCTTTAAACGATTGATTGCTAAAGTTTCGACTTCATCTACAAATTGGCATCCTCCATAATATCTCTTACCTGGATATCCTTCTGCATATTTATTTGTTAAAACACTTCCAGCTAATTCTAATATTTCTTCTGATACAAAGTTTTCTGAAGCAATTAACTCAATATTATTTCTTTGTCTATTTAATTCTCTTTCTACACTTTCAAAAACTTGTTGATCTCTCATCTTTATTCACTCTCCAAAGCCATCATTTTGGCAATTCTTTGATCATGTCTACCACCTTCATAATCAGTATGTAGCCACGCATTTAAGATTTCTAATGCTAAACCTTCTCCAATCACTCTTTGCCCCATTGCTAACATATTTGTATCATTATGAGCTCTTGTTGCTTTGGCACTGAACACATCATGAACTAATGCACAACGAATACCTTTGACTTTATTACATGTAATAGAAACACCAATACCTGTACCACAAACGACAACACCTTTTTCACATTCTCCATTTGCGACAGCTTTGGCAGCTTTGGCAGCATAATCAGGATAATCACAGCTTTCCTCATTATATGTTCCAAAGTCTACAACTTCATATCCTTGTTTTTTCATTTCTTCCATTAATACATTTTTTAAACGATATCCCCCATGATCACATGCAACTGCTATTTTCATTTTATTGCCTCCTCTATCTGTTCTTTTGTTATTTTTCCAGCTCTTAATATTTTGATTTCATCTTGACTCACGTCAACAACTGTACTGGCAATGTTATCAGATGTTTTACCATCAACGACTAAATCAATACGTCCATCCAATTGATTCAATACTTCTTGAGTTGAAGTTGTATTAGAATGTTGAGATAAATTCGCACTTGTAACTAACATAGGTCCTACCTTTTTTAATAAAGATAAAACAAATTCACTATCTGGAATACGTATTCCTATGGTTGATTTTCCATTTGTCATGCTATCATGAACAGATTCTTTTTTCTTAAAAATCAACGTAATCATTCCAGGCATAAATTGATCAATCATCTTTTGTGCCTGTGGACTAATGTAAGCATACTGAGAAATATCTGCTTTATCCGCAACCATCAAAGTAATCGCTTTAGAATAATCTCTATTTTTTGCTTCCATTAAACGATCTAATGCTTCTTCATCATTAAAATGAATACCTACGCCATAAACTGTTTCAGTAGGAAAAGCCACAATACCACCTTTTTGAATCACATCACAAATTTCATTCATTTGATTTTCTAATACAACTTTTGTCATCTTCATCACCTTAGCTGATATTCTAACACAAATGCCTTTAAAATTATACAAATATCACTTGAAAATAAAAAAAGGACAAAATAAATTTTGTCCATGGCGATTAATCATCTTTGATGATTATCGCTTTTTTGTATTGTATAATCATCTTAGGTGGTGTTCTTATGATTGATCTCTCTACTC
>NZ_NFLD01000033.1:0-33899 GCF_002160725.1 Massilimicrobiota sp. An142
ATTATCCCGAATTTTACTTGATTTTTCATTGGAAAAACCTGTTTTTCGGGATAATCAATAATTCGGGATAAGTGTTGTGAAAGGGGCGAAAGATATTAATTCTTAGCCCCTATTCAATTTTTCTATTAATACATTCCTGGTGCCATTGGAGCAGGAACTGGATTATCTTCTTTAATTTGTGCAACACCTGCTTCAGTTGTAATAAATAAAGCAGAAATACTTGCAGCATTTAATAAAGCACTACGTGTAACTTTTGTTGGGTCAATAATACCTTTATCAAACATTGATACCCATTCACCATCTTTAGCATCAAATCCTTGTCCATCAGCAACTTTCATTTGTTGTTCTACAATTTCATCACTATTGAAACCAGCATTTTCAGCAATTTGTCCCATTGGAGCAAGTAATGCATCTAAGACAACTTTAATACCTTTTTGTTTATCTACGTTAGAATCTTTTAACTGGTCTTTTAAAGCTACATAAGCGTTAACTAATGTAACACCACCACCCATAACGATTCCTTCACTAACAGCAGCTTTTGTGGCATTTAAAGCATCTTCAATTCTTAATTTCTTTTCTTTCAATTCAGATTCAGTAGCTCCACCAACTTTGATAATAGCAACACCATTACTTAATTTACCTAATCTTTCAGCATAATTCTTTTTATCATAATCACTCTTAGAATTATTCATTTGTTCAGTGATTTCTTTAACACGTTGATCAATAGCAGTCTTATCACCACTACCACCAATCATTGTTGTATGATCTTTTGTAATATGAATCTTTTTAGCAGATCCTAAATCAGTCATTTGCATGTCTTTTAAATTCATATTTAAATCTTTACTATAGAATTTAGCATTTGTTAAAATGGCAATATCTTGTAAGATTTCTTTTTGATTATCACCAAAACTAGGGGCTTTTGTAGCCACAACATTAAATGTTCCTCTTAATTTATTAACAACTAATGTTGAAATAACTTCTTGTTCAAAATCATCAGCAATTAATAATAAAGGTTTATTAGATTGCATAACTTGTTCAAGAATTGGTAAGATTTCTTGAACTGTATTAATTTTTTGATCAGTAACCATGATTAATGGGTTATCTAAATCAACAGTCATTTTTTCTCTATCAGAAACCATATATGGAGAAACATAACCTTTATCATATTGCATACCTTCAGCAACTTCTAATTCTGTATCAAAGCTGTTAGATTCATCAACACTGATGACACCATCTCTACCAACTTTTTCCATGGCTTGAGCAATATATTGACCAATTTCTTTATCTCCAGAAGAGATTGTCGCAACACTTTCAATATCATTGCTTGTTTCTACTTTATGAGATTTATCTAAAATATATTTTGCAACTTCTTTACTTGCATAATCAATACCTTCACGCATTAATACAGGATTAGCACCTTTTTCTACAGCTTTTAATCCATCTTGAATCATGCTTTGAGCTAAAATTGTTGCTGTAGTTGTTCCATCACCAGCAACATCATTTGTTTTATTGGCTACTTCATATACAAGTTTTGCACCCATGTTTTCAAATGCATCTTCTAGTTCGATTTCTTTAGCAATTGAAACACCATCATTTGTAATTAAAGGTGATCCAAACCCTTTATCTAAAACAACATTACGTCCTTTAGGACCAATAGTGACTTTTACTGCATCTGCAAGAGTATTAACTCCATTTAACATTGCATCTCTGACATCTTTAGAAAAACGAATTTCTTTACTCATTATTTATTCCTCCTATTCAATAATAGCTAAAATATCTTCTTCTTCTAAAATCATATATTCGTCATCATTATCTTTAAATTTTGTTCCTGAATATTCTTTAAAGATAACAGTCATACCTTCTTTTAAGTGTTCATCACATTTAGGCCCAACAGAGACAACAGTCGCTTGATTGCTTGCTTGTTCTTTTGGACTTGTTAAAATGATTCCACTTGCTGTTTGAGTTTCAGCTTTTTCTTTTTTTAATATCACATAATCATGTAATGGTTTCAACATTTTGTATTCCTCCTTATGTTTTAGCACTCATATATCTTGTTTGCTAACAACTATTATTATAGCTTGATATATGAACTGAATATGAACTTTTAGCACTATGTTTTCAAAAGTGCTAAAATCGTTAAAATATATGAATGTTTATTCTTTTTTATAACTCTATTTGATATAATATTTTTATAGATTGAAAGGTTAAAGGAGAATAAAAATGGCTAAAAAATATGAAAGATTTGTAAAATCATATGAATCATCAAAGTTTGCAAGTTCAACAGAAATATGGGTAGATAAAGAAACAGGTGTGAATTATTTATTTCATAGTAATACAGTTGGGTCTGGAATGACTGTATTGGTAGATAGAGAAGGAAAACCCATTATAACAACAGTTTTTCCAGATGAAGAATAGGAGGACGACATGAAAGCTGTATTTAATCATTGTAATATTAATGTTACAAACTTAGAAAAAAGTATCGCATTTTATCAAAAAGCATTAGGACTTACTGTTGTCAGAGAAAAGGAAGCATCGGATGGAAGTTTTAAACTTGTTTATCTGACTGATAGTGAAGCCTCTTTTCAATTAGAATTGACATGGCTAAAAGATCATCCACAGGCTTATGAATTAGGTGAAAATGAAAGTCATATTTGTTTTGTTGTTGATGATTATGAAGCATATCATCAATTGCATCAAGACATGGGATGCATATGTTTTGAAAATGAAGCAATGGGACTTTATTTTATTCATGATCCTGATGATTACTGGCTGGAAATTGTACCACAAAAATAAGCAAAGAACCTTTGTGCGAAAGGTTCTTTTTATACGAGAATTTCAAATGTCTGATTTTGATGGGTAACAGGCAGGATTTGAGCATGATAGGGATTGTCTAAATGCTCTTGTAATAGGAGTTTTGTTGTTTCATAGTGTCCAAAATAGTGAATTGGTAAAATGTATTTTGTTGGAACATGTCTTAAAAAAGCATTTAAGCCTAATAAATAGTCTTTTTCTTGACGAATATCCACAACAACACAAGCAAGATCAACTGGTTCTTTGATAGAATAGATTTCTTGGAGGTAAGTCTGTTTTTGATATATATTGTCTTGTTCTGGTTCACCTTCCCAATGCCACCAATGAAGATCACCAGCATGATATATTGTCTGATTTTCCACATGGACAAGAAAAGCACATCCTTCATCAGTAGAAAGCAGTGTGGAAATAGATAAATCATCTATTTGATAAGTTTGATGTATATCTACATAATATGCATCATATTTATGACGCAGTGTATTGGATAAAATATAAGTGATTTGAGGATGATGAATTTTAAAAATATTGGGATTATAATGATCATAATGACGATGGGAAACAAATACATAAAGTGGTTTGTTATGATTAAGATTGAGCTGACCTTGATAATAATCAAATAGAAGAAGGTGCTCTTCCAACTCTACTAAACATCCACTATGATATAAATGTGTAACTTTCATATAAAAAAAGATAACATGCGAAACATGTTATTCTTCTTCTCCTTCATCATAATTTGAAACATTATGGTATACTTCATCAACATCATCACAGTCATTAAGTAATCCCATTAATCTTTCAAATAACATCATATCTTCACCTTCAAGTTCTACATAGTCTTGAGGTGTTGTTGTAATATCATCCACATCAAATTCAATATCTTCTTTAACAGCTTCAATAGCTGTTTTGATTTTATTTAAATCTGTTGGTTCACCTGTTATTTTAATACGTCCATCTTCTAATGTTGTAATGTCTTTAGCATCAACATCTCCCATCACTAATGCTTCTAATACTTCATCTTCACTCATACCACTTAAAATAACTGTACTTTCAACATTATATAAATAAGCAACAGAACCTTCAGCTCCTAATTTAGATTTTGCTTTTGTAAATGCTGGACGAACTTGTGATATTGTACGATTGATATTATCTGTTAAACATTTCACGATTAATGTAGAATTACCTGGACCAAAACCTTCAAATTGAATAGGTTCATAATTTTCAGTCACACCACTTTTGACTTTATCAATAGCACGTTTAATAACATCAGCAGGAACTTGTTCTTTTTTTGCTTTGTCTACTAAACGTCTTAATGCTAAATTTCCATCTAATTCTGGTCCACCAGCTTTCGCTGTTAAATAAATTTCTTTTCCATATCGTGAATATAATTTTGCTTTTTTGGCAGCTGTTTTTGCCATTGCAACTTTACGCACTTCATGTGCTCTACCCATGATTAAACGCCTCCTTTAAAAATTCCTTTAGTATTATAAACATTTTTTAGTGATTTTTCAATAAAAAATGGTATAATCACTATATTTCATCATGAGAGATTAAAGAAAGGAGTCTGCCGTGAAAAAAATTGTTATTGTTGGAGCAGGAGCATCTGGTGTTTATTTATCACTTTTATTAAAACAACAAATGCCCCAAAATCAAATCATAGTTTTAGAACAAAATAAATCCCCATTAAAAAAATTATTAGCTACAGGAAATGGAAGATGTAATCTATCCAATAAAAAAATGCATTCACAATATTATCAAAGCGATCAACTCAAAATGGTTCAATCAATTATTCAAGATTTTGATATGGTTGAACAAATGCAAAAAATAGGACTCTATTGTGTTTATCAAGGTGATTTGCTTTATCCTAAAAGTGAACAGGCATTGTCTGTGAGAAACGTTTTCATGCAGCGTAGTGAAGAAGCTGGGGTTGTCTTTCAATATGAACAGGAAGTTTTACAAATTCAACGACAAAAGCATCAATATCTCATCAAAACAAATTCTCAAAATATTATTGCTGATGTTATTGTATTGGCGATGGGAAGTGAAGCAGGGAAACTTTCTGGAATGAATATATCACGTTATGAGATTTTAAAACAAATGCATTTAAAAGTCGTTGAACCAGTGCCTTCGCTTGTGCAATTTTATACATCTCCTGTCTTGAAATCTTTAAAAGGTGTAAGAGTTAAAGGAACATTTTCGTTAGTTGAAAATGAAAAATGTATCCATCAGGAAAAAGGAGAATTATTATTTACTGATTATGGTGTTAGTGGAATTGCTGTTATGCAATTATCGTCTTTTTATCAAAAACATCATCATTATCAATTATATATTGATTTTTTTGATGAATTAAGCCACAATCAGTTATGTCAATTATTGTCTAAACAATCTTCTTTATTTTTAGAAGGATTGATGAATCATAAGATTGCCAAAGCATTTCAAAAATATCAGTATCTTTCAATAGACCAGCTTGTATCATTATTGAAGCATTATCCATTAGAAATCAAAGGAATCAGAGAAGCTTCTTATGCCCAAGTTATGAAAGGAGGTCTATCTTTAAAGGAAGTAACAGAAGATTTGGAATTGAAACAATATCCATGTATTTATGCAATGGGAGAAATTTTGAATGTTGCAGGAATGTGTGGGGGTTATAATTTACATTTTGCTTTTGCCAGTGCTTATCGTGTTGCAAAAGCAATAGAAAGGAATGTCTATGTTAAGAATTCATAATTTAAAAGTTAAGCTTGGTGAAAAACGTTATGCAAAAATCATTTCTCAAAGTTTAAATGTTCGTGAAAAAGAAATTCAAAATGTTTCGCTTGTCAAACAATCTTTGGATGCCAGAAGACAAAATGTCCATTGGATTTGTAGTTTTGATTTTACTGTTTCCAATGAAGAACAGTTTTTAAAAAGATTTCCTCAGCTTCAAAAAGTACAGCCTTATCAATATCAGTATTTACCATCAAATGATCAAAAAGTCATGATTGTCGGTAGTGGTCCAGCCGGACTGTTTTGTGCCTATGTTTTGGCTATGAGTGGTCAAAAGGTCACAGTGATAGAAAGAGGACAGGAAATTGAAAAACGTGAAAAAGCGGTTCAAGATTTGCTTGAATATGGTCTATTACATAGTGAAAGCAATATTGCTTTTGGAGAAGGTGGTGCAGGAACTTTTTCAGACGGGAAATTGACAACAGGTGTAAAAAATAAGCGTATTCGCTATATTTTAGAAACATTTGTAAAGTTTGGAGCACCAGAGGATATTTTATATCTTCATAAACCTCATATTGGTACAGATTATTTACGACAGGTTGTTCAAAATATGCGTAAGTTTTTAGTGTCGAAAGGTGTTACTTTTTTATTTGAAACAAAAATGATTGATTTTCAAAAAACAGAAAGTGGTTATCAGATAACAGTTTTACAAAATCATCAAAAGAAGATTTTGAATAGTGATTTACTTGTTTTAGCCATTGGACATAGTGCCAGAGATACATATGAAATGCTATATCAAAAAGGTATCCCTCTCCAACAAAAGCCTTTTGCTGTAGGAGTTCGTATTGAACAATCGCAACAGAAAATCAATCAGATTCAATACAAGAAAAGTGCTTCATCACCATATTTAAAGGCGGCCAGTTATAAGTTGGCTGTGCAAAGTGGAAAAAGAGGTGTTTATACATTTTGTATGTGTCCCGGTGGTGTTGTTGTACCATCACATCATGAAGAACAGACACTTTGTGTCAATGGGATGAGTTATTATGCCAGAGATGGTCAAAATGCCAATAGTGCCATTCTGGTTACAGTATCAACGGATGATTTTGAAAGTTCCCATCCATTAGCTGGTATTGCCTTTCAAAGAGAGCTTGAACACAAGGCTTTTGAATTAGGGGGAGGCAATTACTTTGCACCAGTACAAAGAGTGCAGGATTATTTACATCATGAAGTGAATCCCTTAGGTCAAATTATTCCAACTTATCGTCCGGGTTATCGTGTATGTGATTTGAATGAACTGTTCCCTGATTTTATCAATCAGGCACTGCATGATGGTCTTATTCAAATGAATCAAAAAATGCATGGATTTATAGATGATGATACAATCATCACAGGTATTGAAGCCAGAAGTAGTGCACCTGTTCGTATTTTAAGAGATGCTTCTTATCAATCATGGGAAGGTTTATATCCAATAGGAGAAGGAGCTGGATATGCTGGAGGAATTATGTCATCAGCTATTGATGGAATCATGTGTGCAGAACAGATTTTAAAAAAATAGGAAGGAATTGTCTTTAATTCCTTTTTATTATGTAAATTTTTGTTATTGTGATGACATTGTTTTTTTTTGGATGAAAATATGTTACACTTATAAAAAGGATGGTATCAATATGAGTGCTTTAATTGAATTTAAAAATATTGTTAAAAGTTATACGATGGGGGATATAACGATCAATGCCAGTGATGGGGTTAATTTTATTGTGAATAGAGGGGAATTTGTCGTCATTGTTGGGGCTTCTGGAGCTGGAAAGACGACTATTTTAAATTTACTGGGAGGAATGGATTCACCAACCAGTGGTTCTATTCTTGTTGATGGCGAAAATATTGCTTTATATGATGAAAAGAAATTAACAGAATATCGCCGTAATGATATAGGGTTTGTATTTCAGTTTTATAACCTTGTACAAAACTTAACGGCTTTAGAAAATGTCGAATTAGCATCACAGATTTCTCAAAAACCTTTGGATGCCAGAAATGTTTTAGAGCGTGTTGGTTTAGCTGATCGAATGATGAACTTTCCTGCACAATTATCTGGAGGAGAACAACAACGTGTGGCTATCGCTAGAGCGATTGCTAAAAATCCAAAACTTTTGTTATGTGATGAACCAACTGGAGCATTGGATTATCAGACGGGGAAGGCAATTTTATCTTTATTAAGGGAAATGTGTGATACTTATCAGATGACAGTCATTGTGATTACTCATAACTCTGCTTTAGCACCGATGGCAGATCGTGTGATTCATTTAAAAAATGGAAAGGTCAATGGGGTTGAAATCAATGAAAACCCACAACCAATCGAGGAAATTGAATGGTAAAAAGAAAGAAAAAAGCTTATTGGAAAAATCTCAGAAAAACAATTTTAACATCTAAAGCAAGATTTTTTTCCATTTTTGCGATTGTATTTTTAGGTGCGGCTTTTTTTGCAGGGTTAAGAAATACACCGGGAACAATGACTCAATCAATGGATCATTACTTGGACAAACACCATTATGCTGATTTAACATATATGGCATCATTAGGTTTTTCCAAAGATGATATTAGTGAAATTCAAAATATATCGGGTATTGAAGATATTCAATATGGTTATCAATTTGATGCTTTGATTCATCATAATGATTCACTGGCAGGAGTTACTGTTTACGCCAGTGAACAATATGATCAAGATATGCTTAATCAACCTTATCTGGTTGATGGGCGTTATCCTCAAAAAGACAATGAATGTGTCATTGATGAAGAAATGCTGGCAGAAGATTATCAGATTGGTGACGAGATTTCTATTCATAATGATCAAGGTGAAAAGACTTTTAAAATCGTTGGTGTTGTGAATGATGTTCGTTATATTGCTATTACGGATCGTGGAACGAATACTTTGGGTGATGGAACGAATGCTGGATATATTGAAATTTTAAATGAAAACAATGATTTTTTAGCTATGCCAGAAGATCTTTATGAATTACGTGATGAAGATATTTTATATAATCAGATTTCTGTCTGTGTAAAGGGAGCTAAAGAATATAATGTTTTCAGTGAGGCATATGATGATTATATTGAAGATGTGAATACAAAAATAAAAAGTACTTTATCATTAAAAATGAGTCGCTTGTATGAAGACTTGACAAGTGATGCCAAAACAAAATTAGATGAAGCCCAAAAAGAATATGATGAAGGTTATCAGACATATAGTGATTCTAAAGATTTGTTTGATGAAAAGATATTAGAGGCTAAAATTCAATTAACGAATGCGAAAATCACATTGGCTACAAAAGAAGCTGAATATTTAAAAGCTCAATCAACAGCATCTTCACAAATTCAAGACATGTTAGAAACAATTGAAAGTACGAGTGAGGAGTTAAAAGGAAATTTAGAAAGTTTACAAAAAGAACTTGAGAATTATCAAAATGAAAATACTGAAAATATTTCTCCAGAAGTGCAAAAATCGATAGCTAGTTTAGAAAAAATGGGTGATATTCTTAAAAATGCATCTTCCTCATTAGATGGATTGACGCAATTGAATGAAGCTTCTATTGCGATTGAAAAGGCTAAGCTTGAAATTCAACAACAAGAAAATCAATTGACTTTAGAAGAACTGAAAACAAATAATGAATTAGAAAAAGCTCAAGACAAATTAGATCAGGCAAAATCGCAGTTAGATGAAGCCAGAGATCAAGTGGATCAGATTCCTAAAGGAAGGCTTTATACTTTAACACGTCATGAAAATTCAGGACTTGTGAATTTTGATTCTAATAAGGATTCTATTTCTTCTATTGCAGATATTTTCCCATTAATGTTCTTTCTTGTATCAGCTTTGGTTTCATTAACAACAATGACGAGAATGGTGGAAGAACAAAGAAGTCAAAGTGGAACATTACGTGCTTTAGGTTATTCTAAATGGGATGTCATGAAGCAATATATCATATATGTTATTTTTGCGACCTTTTTTGCCTGTATTTTAGGAATTGTTTCTGGAACACAATTTTTCCCACGTATTATTTATTATTTATATAATTTAATGTTATTTCAAGTGGATGCACCTATTTCGATTTATGCCAGTACATGGGTTTTGCTGGAAACAGTTTTTATATCGGTATTTGTTATTTTGGCAGTCACACTCTTTGTTTGTATGAGTGAATTGAATTTGATGCCAGCGGTCTTAATGCGACCTAAAGCACCAAAAGTTGGAAAACGTATTCTTTTGGAAAGAATTCATTGGTTATGGCGTCGTTTGTCTTTCAATCAGAAAGTAACAATGCGTAATATTTTTAGGTATAAGAAACGCTTCTTTATGTCTGTGATTGGGATTGCTGGATGTACAGCTTTAATTATTACCGGCTTTGGTGTTAAATCTTCTGTATCACAGGTTGTTGATAAACAATATCAAGATGTTTTTACATATGATTATCTTGTTCGTTTAGAAGATAGTGTTTCAACCAAAACAGCACAGAATTATCAAAAAGATTTATTGAATCGTAGCGAAGTTGCAAATGTGGAATATGTTTTAAATAAGAGTATTAATATCTTAAAAGATAAAGAAGATTTATATGGTTCATTAATTGTTTATCAATCAATGGATAATATGAAAAACTTTGTTCAGTTTAGAAATTATCAGACATATAAAGATTTGGTTCTTGATGATGAAGGTGTTATTTTAACCGCAAAAGCAGCTGAATTGCTTGGTGTGGAAGATAATGATACAATTGATATTGAACTCAATGAAACAAAGTATAGTGTAAAGGTTTCAGGTATCACAGAAAACTATTTTATGAATTATATTTATATGTCCCAGACTTTATATGAATCATTGACATTACAGGATCTGGAAGTGAATAATGCGTTCTTGATTTTACAGGATGATCGTGCTTCGAGTCAAAAAACACTGGAAGCTTATATGCAGGACAAAGGTTATGGAAATTTAACCAATGTATCATCAATTGGTGAAGAATTTGATAAACAGGTTCAAAGTGTAAATCTGGTTGTTGTTATTTTGATTGTCTGTGCAGGAGCTTTAAATTTCATTGTCCTTTATAACTTGACAAATATTAATATTCAAGAACGTAAAAGTGAGATTGCAACAATTAAAGTTTTAGGTTTTAGACGTAAAGAAGTTTATGACTATATCTTTAGAGAAAATGTTCTTTTATCAGTGATTGGTTCTTTACTGGGAATGATTTTTGGTTATTTCCTTCACAAGTTTATTATTTTGACGGTGGAATTGGATATGACAATGTTTGTTAGACAATTAAATATCAGTAGTTATATATATGCTATTATTATGACTTTAGGTTTTACTTATTTTATTAATTTCACAATGCGACATGTTTTAAATAAGGTTGATATGGTGGAATCTTTAAAGAGTATTGAATAGGGAGTGGAATCATCCACTCCTTGTTTTATAAAATAATATATTTTTTATTAAATAAATAAATATTTTTATGATTTTTAGAATATTTGAAAAAATAAAGTTATTTTTTGTTGACTTGTATAAAATGTTAAGTATAATAATGAATATATTTAAAAAAAGGGGAGAGATATATGAATATAAAAAAAGTTATGTCTTTAATGGCTGTGTCAAGTATGTTGGTTGCTTGTGGTGGAGGAACTGGTGGTTCTTCAGCTACAGAATTAAAAGAAGGGGATACAATTAAAATTGGATTTGTTGGTCCATTAACTGGAGAAACATCAACTTATGGAATTCCAGTTAAAAATACTATTGAACTTGCCATAGAAGATTATAATAATTCTGATGATGCAAAATATAAAGTAGAATTACTAGCTGAAGATTCTCAAGGTAAGGAAACAGATGCTGTGAATGCTTATAAAAAATTAGTTGGTGAAAAGGTTGTTGGAATTGTTGGTCCTGTTATTACGGCTGAAGGTTTAGCTTTAGGAGAGGCTTCTAAAGCTGATGGAACACCTATTGTTTCACCAAGTACTTCTGGTGATAGTATTACTTTAAATAATGATGGAAGTACAAGAAGCAATTACTTTAGAACATGTTCTAATGACTCAATGGGTGGTCAGACAATTGCAACAGCTATTGGTGATGGTCGTATTAATGTTAAGAAAGTTGCTATTTTAACAAATAGTGGTAGTGATTATAGTCAGGGATGTACAGATTCATTTGTTACTCAGGCAAATAAAGATGGCACACAAATTGTATTACAAGAAAAATATCCAAAGGATACAAAAGATTTTGGAAGCTATATTACAAAAGTAAAACAATCAGGAGCAGATGCTGTTTATATTCCAGATTATTATGAAATAATTGCAACTATGGTTGGTCAATTTAAAAATGCTGGTTACAATGGTACATTCTTAGGAACTGATGGTTGGGATGGCGTTTTATCAGTTAAAGATGTTGATAAATCTATTTTCAATGGAGCTTATTATACAAATACATTCGATGACCGAGTAGAAGATGTACAAAATTATGTAGCTAAATATAAAGAAAAATATAACAGTGATACAAACATGTTTGGAACAATGGCTTATGATGCAACTTGGGTATTATTGAAAGCAGTTGAAGCTGCTGGAACAACTGATTATGCTAAAATTTGTGAACAGTTAGAAAAGACAAATTATGATGGTATTACAGGTCATTTTGAATTTGATGATCAACATAATCCAACAAAAGAATTGGTTGTTAAAACTATTAAAAATGGTGAATATAGTTATTTAGATTAGAAGAAAAATAAAGGAGATTTTTCTCCTTTATTTTTTTAAGTCAGGAGGTTTACAAATGGAATTTTTAACGCAAATCATCAATGGATTAAGTACAGGTGGAATGTATGCACTTGTTGCCATTGGTTATACAATGGTATATGGGATTGCTAAAATGATCAATTTTGCTCATGGTGAAATTATTATGGTTGGCGCATATCTGGCTTATGTGATGACAACTATGGTGCAAGCACCCATTATTGTTAGTGTTTTAGTAGCCATTGCTGGATGTGCTTTATTAGGTGTTGTGACAGAAAAAGTGGCTTATAAGCCCCTTAGAAATAGTGGGAGTTTAGCTGTTTTAATTACTGCTATTGGTGTCAGTTATCTGTTACAGAACTTATTTTTGATCTTATTTGGCTCTGCTGCCAGAACTTTTCCTCAATATATGCCTAGTGGTACAGTATCTTTTTTTGGCGCTCATATCACGTATGTCGCTTTGCTTTCGCTTATCTTAACTTTTATTTGTACTGGATTATTGCTTTTGTTTATAAACAAAACAAAATTGGGAAAAGCAATGCGTGCTGTCAGTGAAGATCGAGGAGCTGCAGAATTAATGGGAATCAATGTGAATACAACCATTTCTCTAACATTCGCCATTGGTTCTGGTTTAGGAGCTATTGCAGGTATTATTTATGGTATGAGTTATTCTTTGATTAATCCCTATTTAGGTGCCATGTTAGGTATCAAAGCTTTTATAGCAGCTGTTCTTGGTGGAATTGGAAGTATTCCAGGAGCAATGGTAGGTGGATTGATTATTGGTGTTGCTGAAGCATTTACAATTTCATATATTTCATCTGCTTTTTCAGATGCAGTTGTTTTTGGTATTTTAATCTTTATTTTATTAGTTAAACCAGCAGGATTGTTTGGTCAGAATATGAGAGAGAAAGTGTAGGTGATAGGGATGAAAAAGAAACAAATAAAAGATTTGATTATATCCTTTATCATGGCGCTGATTATTTATGGGATCATTATGTTTTTAATGAGTGCTGGAATTGTTGACTATTATTGGTCAGGAATTCTCATTATGGCTTGTGTCAATGTTATTTTAGCAACAAGCTTGAATTTAGCGAGTGGTTATTTAGGACAGTTAACTTTAGGACATGCTGGATTTATGTCCGTAGGAGCTTATACATCTGCTTTATGTAGTTTATATCTTCATTTCCCATTTTTATTAAGCTTATTGATTGGTGCTATTGCTGCCTGTCTGATTGGCGTTGTTATTGGTATACCAACATTAAGATTAAAAGGTGATTATCTTTGTATCATTACTTTAGCATTTAATGAAATCATACGTGTTATTATGCTTAATTTAAGTATTACAAATGGTGCCAAAGGATTGATGGGATTTCAAGCAATGAATATTGATTTTTCTGTCTATTTTTTAAGTGCTGTGATTACAATCTATGTCATTTACTGTATTGTTAAATCACGTCATGGGCGTGCCATTATTTCTATTTGTGAAGATGAAACAGCCAGTGAATTATCTGGTATTCCTACATCATATTATAAGATCTTAGCTTTTGCTATTTCTGCTTTCTTTGCTGGGATTGCAGGTGGATTATATGCTCAATATATGGGAATGCTGGTTCCTTCTACATTTGATTATAATAAATCAGTAGAAATTCTGGTTATGGTTGTATTAGGTGGATTAGGAAATTTAAAAGGTTCTATTATAGCAGCTATTATCATGACGATATTGCCAGAGTATTTAAGAGCATTTGCGGATTATCGTATGTTACTTTATGCAATTGTTTTAATTGCTGCAATGATTATCAAAGAAAAAAATTTAGTGCCTCGTATTAAAGCTAAATTTTTTAAGAATAAGACAGTGGAGGTGGATGACTGATGAGTTTGTTAAAAGCAGAGGGATTAGGAATCCAATTTGGAGGTTTAAAAGCTGTTGATGAGTTTAATTTTGAAATGGATAAAGACCAATTATATGGTTTGATTGGACCAAATGGAGCTGGAAAAACAACTGTATTTAATTTGTTGACAGGTGTTTATAAACCAACGAGTGGACAAATACTTTTTGATGGGAAGTCACTTTTAAAGATGACACCTACGCAAATTACACAATTAGGGATTGCAAGAACATTTCAAAATATTCGTTTATTCAAAAAAATGAGTGTTATTGATAATGTTAAGGTTGGATTGCATCATTCTCAAAATTATTCATTATTATCATCTATTCTTCATCTTCCAAGTTATTTTAAAGGTGAAGAGGCTATGCAGGAAATGGCTATGAGCTTACTTCGTGTTTTTGATCTAGAAAAATATGCTGATGTCAAAGCTGGAAATTTACCATATGGAAAACAACGTAAACTAGAAATAGCAAGAGCACTTGCAACGTCACCTAAACTTCTTTTGTTAGATGAACCTGCAGCTGGTATGAATCCTATTGAAACAGAAGAATTAATGGAAACGATAAAGATTGTAAGAGAAAAATTTTCTATTGCGATTTTATTGATTGAACATGATATGAAACTTGTTATGGGGATTTGTGAAAAAATTGCAGTTTTAAATTTTGGTACAGTCTTAGCGTTTGGGACTCCAGATGAAATTAAAAATAATCCTGATGTGGTTGCAGCATATTTAGGACATGAAGAATAGGGGGATGACCATGTTAAAAGTTGATTATTTAAATGTTTATTATGGTGTGATTCATGCGATTAAAAATGTAAGTTTTGAAGTGAATCAAGGTGAGATTGTGGCTTTGATTGGAGCTAATGGGGCTGGAAAGACATCTATCATGCATGCTATTAGTGGATTGGTAAAACCTAAAAGTGGTACGATATCTTTTATGGGGGATGAGATTACAAAACTTCCTGCACATAAAATTATTGCTAAAAATTTAGCTCAAGTTCCTGAGGGTAGACGTATTTTTGCTCAATTAACGGTTCAAGATAATTTGGAAATGGGTGCATATTTACGTACGGATAATAAAATAGGACAAGATTTAGAAAAGGTTTATCAAAGATTTCCACGTTTAAAGGAACGTAGAAATCAATTGGCTGGAACACTGTCAGGTGGAGAACAGCAGATGTTAGCAATGGGGCGCGCATTAATGTCAAAACCAACGCTATTATTGTTAGATGAACCATCAATGGGGTTATCACCTATTTTGGTTAATGAAATTTTTGACATTATTAAAAGTATTAAAAAAGATGGAGTAACGGTGTTATTAGTTGAACAAAACGCAAATAAAGCACTTTCAATTGCTGATCGTGCTTATGTTCTTGAAACTGGAAATGTTATTGTATCAGGGAAAGCCAATGAAGTTGCAAATAATCCAAAGGTAAGAGAAGCTTATCTTGGTTAAAGAAGATTGAAAAATCTTCTTTTTTTAATGAATATTGAGACCATTTTGTTTTGTTGCTAACAATCGATCACCATATGCTTTTAAAATAAACGAAATGTAAATCAGGCTTATCAGATAACAGGCATCATGACGTAATGATAGTGAGCAAATAAATGGATGAATTATATAAATGAATAAACCACTTAATAAACACCATAAAATAAAATATACCAAACATATTCTCCCTTGATAATTGAGAGCATGATGAGAATAATCCCAACATTGAGTGTGAAAAAATCGTTCAATATAATAACTACTTAATAATTCTAATAAAGTCATACAAATTCCACCGATAAGACATACGAAAAATGGATGAAAATACTGAAGATAGGGTTGGCATAATATAAGGATACAAGCACCAAAACCATATAAGGGAATAAATGGACCATTCAATAAACCCGATGAGATCCATTTTTTACGAAATAACGAAACATAAATAGATTCAAGCCAATATCCTAAAAAACAATAAATTGAAAAATAGACAATAATCATAGCATTCTCCTTTTCAACTCATTCTATGAAATGAAGATAATAATATGTCTAAAATTGATTAAAAAGTGAATACTTTGTATAGAAAAATGATAAAAAACAAAAAAACGTCAAAAAAAGTTAATTCAAAAAATATTGATATAATCAACAAAATTTTAATTTCTTAAGAATTTCTTAAGAAAATTGTGGACTTTTTGTGAACGTTGTTTTATAATTCTAAATGGGTATATTATTGAAAGGAGGCAACGAATGGATAGTAATATTAAGACGAATTTATTGGAAATTATGCAAGAGCATGTTTTAAAACGTAAAGCTATGTTCATTCCGATGTTATGTATTTCAACATTTGGTTTGGTTGGTTATGCTGCTGTCGATAAAGAAAAACCTACAATCGAAGCTAATAAGATTGAAGTTCTTTATGGGACAAAGCTAGATAAAACGATGTTTGCTATTTCTGATAATCGTGATTCCCTAGACGCTATGGATGTAAAAATTGATGATACATCATATGATGCATATCAATTAGGTATATATAACGTCGAAGTAACTGCAACCGATATGTTCTCAAATTTAAGTACAAAGGTTGTTCAAGTAGAAGTTGTTGATAAAACTGCTCCTGAATTGAATCCGGTAGGAGATAGTCAAGGTTATGTTATTGATGTTGAAGCAAATGGTAGTCAAGATATCGCTCAATATGTCAATGCATCTGATAATGTTGATGGAGATGTTACACCATTTATTGAAACAGACAAGAAACTCGATACTTCAAAATTAGGATCTCAAATGATTGAATTGAGTGTTTCAGATAACGCTGGAAATCAAACTCAACAAACATATGAATTCTATGTATCAGATACGACTGCACCTACGATTAGTTACAAGAAGGGATCTACAGTTACAGTAGACTATGGTTCTCAATTTGATTATTTAGATTATATCAAAGTGACTGATAACTTTGATAAGAAAGTGAAATCTATTGAAGTAGATGGAACTGTTGATACTAAGAAAGATGGAGAAACAACTTTAAAAATTACTGCTAAAGATTCTTCTGGTAATGCATCTGAAGAAACATTAAAAGTTAAAGTTGGTGACTTAAGTGCACCTAAGATTAGTTTATCTAAGTCTTCAGTACAAATTACTAAAGGTAAGAACTTTAATGCAAAAAGTTATCTAGAAAGTGCAACTGACAACAAAGATGGAAATGTGACTTCTAAAGTCGAAATCAGCAATCCAGTTAATACAAAAAAAGCAGGAAAATATACTGTTGAATATAGTGTTACGGATAAAGCTGGTAATTCAAGTTCTAAAACTTTGAAAGTTACTGTTGTAAATCCAGATGACATTGCTCCTAATCAAGGAATGGTAGCTACTGCTCAATCACGATTGGGTTGTCCATATCGATGGGGTGCAACTGGACCAAGTTCATTTGACTGTTCAGGATTTACTCAATGGGTATATCGTAAGAACGGCAAGAGTATCCCACGTACATCTGGAGCACAAAAAAGTGGAGGAAGAACAATTTCTTTATCTCGAGTGAAACCAGGTGACATTGTATGGCGACCAGGCCATGTAGGAATCTACGTTGGTGGAGGAAGAGTTATTCATTCACCGACAACAGGATCTGTTGTTAGTTATACAAGTTTAAGTGGATTTACTTGTGGTGTAAGATATTAATGATGAAAAACTGTAATGAATGATTTCATTACAGTTTTTATTTTGTTATAATAGGGCTAAGGTCAGGTGATGAATATGTATATTGGAAGCCATACTTTAATGAAAAGATATGATGAATGTTTATTGAAACACGGTCATACAATTGAACAATTGGTTAATAAAGCAAGTGATTGTTTGTTGAAACATATCCATGGTGAATCATTTAGTATTGTTTGTGGGCCAGGTAATAATGGGGCAGATGGGCTTTCTCTGGCTATTAAACTTTATCAACAGAAAAAGAATGTACAAGTTTTTATATTTGAAAACACGAATCATCTTTCCAAAGCCAATGCTTATTATTTGCAGAAATGTTATGATTTGTCTCTTCCTGTTTATTTATTTCAACAGGATAATTTAGAAGAGTTGATTGGTTATATGACGGCTTGTGATACAATTGTTGATGCAATATTTGGCTTTGGGTTGAATAGCTCGCCACGAGGTATTTATCAAAGTGTTATTGAAAGTATTAATCAACTCTATGATCAGGAAGTCATTGCTGTAGATATTCCTACAGGTCTTCAATGCGATTCAGGAAAACCATATCAAAGCGTCATTTATGCAACTTCAACAATTACTTTGAGTGCTATAAAAAATGGATTTCTTAATCCTGATAGTTATTTTTTTACGGGAAAAGTTATTGTTGAAAAACTAGATGTTGATGATGTGAGTGAAGAAGCTGGATTGTATCAGATGGCAGATGATAAAATGATGTTTCCACTTTTAAAAGAAAGAATTTTTGATGGATATAAAGGCACATATGGACATACTTGCCTTATTACAGGATGCATGGAATATAAAGGAGCAGCTCTGTTAAGTGCAAAAGGTTGTGTTTATAGTGGTAGTGGAATTACGACAGTTATGAGTGATCAGGAAGTTATACATGCATTAACTCAGTTCTGCCCTGAAGCAACAGCAGTTTTAAGGCCTCCTATTTTACAGAAAGAAGATTTCCTTCGATATGATGCTATATTAATTGGATGTGGACTAGGTCAAAGCTTAGATAGTTATCGTTATGTTATTGATGTTTTAGAAAAAACAAAACAACCTCTCGTTATAGATGGGGATGCTTTAACGATTTTATCAGCACATACTGATTTATTAAAACAGCAAAATCGAGATATTATTTTGACTCCACATTTAGGTGAATTTCAGCGTTTATGTCCATTCGACAGTCAGGATGATATGTTATTGGTTGCACAAGATTTTGCAAAAGAGCACCATGTTGTTTTGGTATTAAAAGGACCTTATACCATAGTGACAAATGGTCAGGAATCATATCGTATTCGTGCAGGAAATAAAGCTATGGCAACTGGAGGAATGGGCGATGTTTTAGCTGGAATAATTACAAGTTTTGTAGGACAAGGTTATCCTGCCTTACAGGCTGCAATGTTGGGTGTTTTCATACATGGATATACTGGTGATCTTTTGGCTAAAGAAGACTATACTGTGATTCCGTCAAAGTTAATTGAATTTATTCCAAAAGCTATGAATAATATGATAAAAAGTAACCCGGAGGTTACTTCATAGAAATTAATGTAATGTTGCGATGAGGACTTTTATTTCTTCGATAGGAGAAAAAGAGGTCCTCATTTTCAATTGTACAGTATGGAGAAATGGTTATATTTTTTTGAGGCACTTGAAGATTAAGCAATTGTTGTTGAATTAAACCTTTACTATTCAATAAATAAGCTCCATCTTCTTTTTGAATATAAAAATCATGTGTATCAAAAGACATTTGTTTAACCAAATCAATAATATCATCTTTTGCTTCAAAATTTCTTTGTTCAATGGATGGCCCAATATAGGCATAAATCATTTGAGGATTACAATTTTCATGAGTTATTAAATGTTTTGTGACTTTTCCAACTATTTCATTTACGGTTCCTTTCCATCCACTATGAATAGCGGCAACAATTTTCTGATCTCTGCAATATAATAAAACAGGACAGCAATCAGCATGAAAAGACCAAAGCCATAAATGGCGATCACGTGTATACAAAGCATCATAATTGTCAAATGCATCCTCTTGACTCCACATACCTCTACCTCCATCTTGAAGTTGAACTTTTAGAAAGTTTGTGGTATGTCGTTGATGTGTTGCAACCATATGATTTAAATCAGTATGCAAAGTTTGAGCTAATTTTTCTCGATTCTTTAAAACCTGTTGATCATCAATACCATTGAAACTCATATTCATGAGCTCTCCGTTACAATAACTGCATGTTGTATAAGCTTCAATTTCATGAAAACAATCCCATTTGATGAATTTCATTATAAAACTCCTTTCATTTGCCCTACCTCTTTTAAAAATATAACATACATTAAAGTGAAGGAGGGATTAATTATGTTTCAACAATCTTGTGGTTGTCAAAATATGAATTCATGTTCATGTCAAGGACAACAAATGAATTTTGGAAGTGTCAATGGTTGTCCACGTCCACAACCTTTAGTAGCTCCTAGAAGAGTTTGTGTGACAAATCAAATTACACCTGTTGCTCAGCCTGTGATTTGTCCAATTGAATGTCGTCGTGTCAACCATTGCATGTATTATCCAGTATTTTATCCTGTTTATGAGCAAACATTTGTCAATGCTCCAAATATGAACTCTATGAATTCACCTTTCTCATGTCGTTAAAAATAGTTTCATCAGGATCAATGTAAATCGTTGAGTAATGTGAAAGTATCACTTGTCCCGGTTTAGCACCCTGTGGCTTTTTTAGCGTTTTAACCAAGGTATAATTGACAGGAACTGAAGAACTGTGTTTACCTTTGGAAAAATAAGCAGCTATTTGACTTGCTAAACGAATGGTATATTCATCTAGATTCTGACTATGCACAATGACATGGCTTCCAGGCATGTCCTTGACATGAAACCACATATCATTTTTAGAAGCCATCTTAAAGGTAAGATAATCGTTTTGCAGGTTATTCTTACCTACATAGATTTGTATATTGTCTTTAGTAAGATATTGTTCAATATGCAATTTTTTTGGTCGATGCACCTGTTTGGTTTTTTTCTTTTTCAAATAACCTAAATTTTCTAATTCTTCTTTCATTTCTAATGCATCATAATAAGAAGCATTTTCCATCAGTGTGATAAGACTATCAAAATAAAGAATTTCATTTTCGACAATATTTATCTGTTCTTGAAGATGCGTTAAAGCTTTTTTGGCTTTTTGGTATTTTGCATAATACTTATTTGCATTTGTTTTACCATCATATCTTTCATCTAAAGCGATAGTCATCATACTACCATCATAATAATTTTCAACAGTAACTTCTTTTTGTCCTTTAGAAATCAAATGGAGATTAGCAAATAAAAGATCACCTTTAATGCGTAAATCATCACTGTTTTGTGATTCAAAAAGAGTTTGTTTTAATTTATTAAGTTTATTGATGTTTCTTTGATATTCATTTTGAATAAATTTTGCTAAATCTGAAGTCTGTTGCTTGATACGATCTTTTTCATCAATTAAATCATAGTGTTTATCTAAACCATCAAATAGAGGATATATTTCTCCGTTACATTGTAGATGCGTTAAAGGAATAATATGAAAATATTCCTTATCTTGATATTTGTGGATATAGATATTTTGTGAGTGTTGTAATAATTGAATAATGTCTTGAAAAGTTTCTCCATGATGGATACGATAAAGAACTTCTTTTGAGAGTTCAGGAGAAAACCCTTGATAAGTTTTTGTCAGATTATCTGTTTCCATCCATTCACTTGTAAAAGGATTTTTCTTTTCAATTAAAGGGGGTTGATTATAAGTTGCTCCAGGCTGTAAAATACGAGCACTCATAGCGGGAGAAACACGTTTTAAACAATCAATGATTTTATTGTTGTCATATGTCAAGATTGCATTAGAATGTTTACCCATGATTTCTAGATAGAGATGATATTTGACAGTATCTTTGAGTTCATTTACACCAATCAGTTCAATATCTACAATACGATCGAGTTGAATCTGAGAAATCTTTTCAATATAAGCTCCTTCCAGATGCTTTCTCAAAAGCATTGTTAAAGCATTAGGGCTGGCTGGAGTTGGATAAGATAATTGGGTTAATTGAATTCTTGCATATACAGGATGTATTGAAATCAATAATTTGAAATTTTCTCTTTGTGAACGAATATGAAATAAAAGTTCATATTGAGAAATTTGATAGATTTTATTAATTTTTCCTCGTGTTAATTGATTTTGTAGTTGTTCTACAACACGAGATAGCATAATTCCGTCATAAGCCATATTTCATCACCGATAAATAGTATAACATATTTCAAAAAGAATTGACATTAATGTTTCATTCATGTAACATTGTTTCAAAAGGTGGTGGAGAGATTGAAAAAGGGGCTTTTAATCATTCTAAGTGGTCCAAGTGGTGTTGGGAAAGGAACAGTTCGTCAGGAACTTTTTAAAGATGAGAGTTTAAATTTAGCTTATTCTATATCTATGACAACAAGAAAACCTCGTCCAACTGAAAAAGAGGGAATTGATTATTTCTTTGTGAGTGAAGAAGAATTCAAAGAGAAAATTGAAAAAGGTGAATTGCTTGAATATGCTCAGTTTGTTGGAAACTATTATGGGACACCTCAATTTTATGTTGATCAGTTATTAAGTGAAGGGAAAAACGTTGTATTGGAAATTGAAGTTCAGGGTGCTTTGCAGGTGATGGCAAAATGTCCTCATGCTTTAACCATTTTCTTAGTACCCCCATCACTTGAGGAATTGGAACGTCGTATTCGTGGACGTCGTACTGAAGAAGAAAGTATCGTTCAAGAAAGACTTGCAAAAGCAAGAAAAGAAATTGCAACAAAAGACGAATATAAGTATGTTGTTGAAAATGATGATGTTGTTGCTGCAAAAGAAAAAATTGCTAAAATTATTAAAGAAAATTTATAAAGCACCTTATGGTGTTTTTTTGTTTGAGAAAAGAATTGACAGGGTTTTCATTTTTATGACATGATATATTTAAGAATGTATAGGAGGTATCTTATGAAAAAGAATCAATGTTGTCCTAAGTGTCAAAGTCAGGATATTCTTTATGTTCCAGCTAAAGGGGTTTTCAGACGTAATGCTTATCAGGATATTGTTGTTGATGATAGTAAGCTAAAGGTTGAACAATATATTTGTAAAAAATGTGGTTATGTAGAAACATATGTCCATGATGATGATCTCAAAAAGATGGAGGAACTGTAAATTATGGATATCTGGGAAAAGATGTATTTGAAAGCTAAGGAACAATATCAACCTCATGAAGTTTCACCATTTATTTATGCACATCATGTCGTTTGTGCTTTGGAAAGTGAAAATGGTGAAATATATACTGGATTTTGTATAGAAAGCTGTAGTGGAGTGTTAGATTTATGTGCTGAAAGAGTTGCAGCATTGAATATGTATATGCAAAGTCAACAGACTATTGCGAAAAGAATGATTGCTTTTCGTGATTGTCCTCCATATGGAGGCGGGAGTGGGATGCCTTGTGGAGCTTGTCGTGAGTTTTTTATGCAATTGAATGAAAAAAATCAGGATATGGAAATTATGGTCGATTTTGATACGAGAGAAACTGTGACTTTAAAGGAACTTTTGCCTTTATGGTGGGGAGAAGAGAGATATCAAAATGGAAATCAATAGGACAGTCATGAAGACTGTCCTTTATAAATGAAAAAGAACTTGGAATTATTTTAAAAAAAGTAAATTTATGATAGAATAGTGCAATAGGCAGGTGAGGATATGTATATTGTCAAAGTGTTAGTTGAACATCCTGTACATGCACTGGATACAACATTTGATTATTTGAGTGAAAAATCATTGCTTGTAGGTGTACGTGTATGGATTCGTTTCGGTTATCAAAAAATTATTGGTTATGTTGAAAATGTTGAAGAAACACATTTTTCAAAGTCAGAATTAGAACAACGTGCTGGTTTTCGCTATCAATATATTTTAGATGTTATTGATGAAGAACCGTTACTAAATGAAGAGTTACAGACATTGGCTAATCAGTTATCACGTATGACATTATCCCCACGTATATCATGTTTGCAGGCGATGTTGCCAACGCAATTAAAACCGAGTACTCACCAAACAGTAGGTATCAAAACACAACAGGTTGTTCACCTTGTTGAAGGAACTTATGCCAAAACAATCAAACAACAGGAATGTATGGCTTTTTTACAAGAACATCCAGATATTCCTGTTAAGGATATTCCATACAGTCGAGCTTTGCTTGATAATTTAAAAAAACAGGGATGTATTGAAATTGTTGAAAAAGAAGTTTATCGTCAGCCATTTTCAATTGAACATCAATCAAAACATATTCAATTAACAACACAGCAACAAAAAGTTGTGGATGGGATTTTGGCTCATCAAGGGAGAATTGCTTTATTACACGGTGTTACAGGATCTGGGAAAACAGAAGTTTATTTAGCTTTAGCTGCTCATTATATTCAACAAAATAAGTCTGTTATGATGCTGGTTCCAGAAATTTCATTAACGCCTATGATGGTAGAAGTTTTTAGACAACGTTTTGGCAATCAGGTTGCGATTTTGCATTCCCGTTTATCACAAGGTGAAAAATATGATGAGTATCGTCGCATCAAACGTCAGGAAGTTAAAATAGTTGTGGGTGCCAGATCTGCAGTCTTTGCGCCATTAGAAAATATAGGCATAATTATTCTAGATGAAGAGCATGATGCCAGCTATAAACAAGAAGCAAAGCCGCGTTATTTAACCTCACAAATTGCTAAAATGCGTGCGAAAACGCATCATGCCAGTGTTGTTTTGGGAAGTGCAACTCCATCTTTGGAAAGCTATGCCAGAGCTTTAAAAGGGGTTTATGATTTATATGAATTACCTGAGCGTATTAATCAAAAACCATTACCACAAGTAGAAATAGTAGATATGATTCAAGAAACACGTCAGCGTAATTATTCATTATTTTCCAGAAAAATGAAACAAAGTATTCAACAGACAATTGATAAAGGTGAACAGGTTATTTTGTTATTAAATAAAAGAGGTTATGCTTCTTATGTACAATGTCAGGATTGTGGAGAAGTATTAAAATGCCCACACTGTGATGTCACTTTAACTGATCATCGCAGTGAGCATAAATTAAAATGTCATTATTGTGAATATATGATAGATTATCCTCATGTTTGTCCTCACTGTGGTTCAACGCATTTAAAGAGTGTAGGTTATGGAACGCAGAAAATTGAAGAGGAAATAGAGAAGATTTTTTGTGGAGCTAAAGTGATTCGTTATGATGTGGATACAACCCGTCAAAAAAATGGGCATTTGAAATTACTTGAAAGATTTAGAAATAAGGAAGGAAATATTTTATTAGGCACACAAATGATTGCGAAAGGATTGGATTTTGAAGATGTCACATTTGTTGGTGTTTTAAATGCTGATTTGAGTTTGAATATTCCAGATTTTCGTGCTAGTGAGAGAACTTTTCAGCTTTTGTGTCAGGTATCTGGGCGAAGTGGAAGAGGGCAAAAACAAGGATATGTTATTATTCAAACATATAATCCAGAACATTATGCCATTACTTGTGCTGCCAAACATGATTATATTGCTTTCTTTCACCAGGAAATGCAATATCGTCAAAAAGCCAAATATCCGCCATATTGCCATATGGTCAGCATTTTGATTCAATCGCCTCATGAGGAACTTATACATAGTGTTGCGATAGATGTTAAAAATTATTTATTGGCACATAGTCAACAAACCGTTATTTTAGGCCCGGCTAGAAGTGCAATCTATAAAATGCAGGATATTTATCGAGAACGTATACTTGTTAAATTTTTACATTCACAAGATATTTATGAGGCTTTATGCGTTATGAATGATTATTATAATAAACAACAGAAAGGAAAGGTAAGGATCGTTTGTGATTTTAATCCATACTCACAAATATAATTATGGAAAGACAGATAGCATTAGAAATATTATTAAAATTTAAACAAGATAAAAGTTATTTAAATCTAACCATTAATGCCTATTTTAATCGTTATGATTTAACACGACAACAAAAAGATTTTATTACAAGAGTTGTTTATGGAACAGTTCAAAATATGTTGTTATTGGAATATATATTAAAGCCACATCTTCATATGCGTGTTAAAACATATGAAAAGATGCTTTTACTGATGAGTCTTTATCAGCATGAAATGATGGATTCTATTCCAGATTATGCTATTATTAATGAAGCTGTAGAATTAGCTAAAAAGAAAAAAGGGATGAAAACTGCACGTTTTATCCATGCTATTTTACAAAAATCTTTTCAATCATCTTATCAGTTGGATGATTTGCCACCATTAGAAAGAATATCCATTGAAACAAGTCATCCATTATGGCTGGTAAAAATGTTTGATAAACAATATGGCTATGAAGAAACAAAACGTATTTGTCATGCTTTTTTAGAAGTGCCTCATCATTGTGCGAGAGTGAATACATTGCTTACTTCAAAAGAGGCTTTGTTGAAAGATTCAAAGTGGCAAGAAGCAAAACTGTCACCTGATGGTCTTTATTATTCAGGACATCATATTGCTTCTGATGAAGCTTTCATAAAGGGGTATGTGACAATCCAGGATGAATCTAGTCAACTTGTAGCCAGGTTATTGAATCCACAAGCAAGTGATTATGTTTTAGATATGTGTTGTGCACCTGGCAGCAAGACAACGCATTTAGCGATGCTTATGAATAATCAGGGATCAATTGAAGCTTATGATTTATATGCGCATAAAATAGATCTGGTTCAACAGCAAATACAACGCCTTAAAGTTAAAAATGTGCATACACATGTAGGTGACTCTACTTTGCTTAAAGATGTGTATCCAGCTGAGTCTTTTGATAAAATTCTATGTGATGCACCATGTAGTGGATTGGGAGTTCTTGCCAGAAAACCTGAAATTAAGTATCATGAGAGTTCGGCAATGGATGAAATGATAGCTATACAAGAAAAATTATTAGAAAATGCATATTTTTTATTGAAAAAAGGTGGTAATATTGTATATAGTACATGTACACTCAATAAAAAAGAAAATGAAAAACAAATAGAAAAATTCATGACAAAGTATCCTGATATGAAGAAAAGAAAAGAATTAACAATTTTACCATATCAGTATCATAGTGATGGTTTTTATATGTGTCTATTAGAAAAGGAATGAAAATATGAAATCAATTTATGATTATACACAAGAACAGATGATTGAAGAATTTAAAGAACTTGGAGAAAAGAAATTTAGAGCTACACAAGTCTTTGAGTGGCTATATCGTCAAAATGTACAATCGTTTGAACAGATGAATAACTTATCATTAGATTTAAGAGAAAAATTATCTCAAATCTATCAGATTGGACCAATGAAAATTGAAACAAAACAGGTTTCTCAAGATGGAACAATTAAATATCTTCTTCAACTGGAAGATGGAGGTTTTATTGAAACGGTATTAATGGTTCATGATTATGGAAGAAGTTTATGTGTCACAAGTCAGTTGGGATGCAATATGGGATGCCGTTTTTGTGCCAGTGGTTTATTAAAAAAACAAAGAAACCTGACTGCTGGAGAAATGGTCAATCAAGTACTGACAGTTATGCAAGATACACAGGAAAGAATCAGTCATGTCGTTGTCATGGGAACGGGAGAACCTTTTGATAACTATGATGCTGTCATGAATTTTGTTCGTATTATTAATCATCCTAAAGGTTTGGCTATTGGTGCTAGACATATCACAATTTCTACTTGTGGTTTATGTCATCAGATTGAACGTTATGCCAGTGAAGGAATTCAAAGCAATTTAGCTATTTCTTTACATGCACCAAATAATGAAATTAGGGATCAATTAATGCCCATCAATAAGCGTTATCCAATGGAACAGTTACGACAATCTATTGAAAATTATATTCAACAGACGAATCGTCGTGTGACTTTTGAATATATTCTTTTAAAGGGAGTTAATGATGAATTAAAACATGCCAGACAGTTAGCTCATTACATCAGAGGGCTTAATGCCTATGTCAATTTAATTCCTTATAATGCTGTTGATGAACATGGATATCAACAGTCAGATAAAGGAACTGTTGAGGCATTTAAAAGTGAGTTATTGCGTCTAAAAATGAATGTAACTTTACGTAAAGAACATGGACGTGATATAGATGGGGCATGTGGGCAACTGCGTGCCATGAAGGTAGGTGAACAACATGCAAGTCATCATGAAAAGTGATATTGGACGCATGAGAAAAGTGAATCAGGATTATGTCCGTTGCTATCAAAAAAGTGATCATGAATGTTTGGTTGTTTTATGTGATGGAATGGGTGGACATAACGCAGGTGAAATTGCTTCACAAATGGCTTGCGATGATATTATTGAAAATTATCAGCAACAAGAGTCTTTAACTGATACAAGTCAAATTCATGATTGGATTTTATCAGCTATTCAACATGCTCATATGATTGTTGAATCAAAAAGCCATGAATCTCAAGAATTTGAAGGTATGGGAACAACAATAGTTCTTGTTTTATGTATTCATGACAATATTTATATTTCTCATGTTGGTGATTCGAGAGTTTATTGGGTTACTGATGAATTTATTCAATTAACAAGAGATGATACTTTGGTGAATGTTCTTGTTGATTCGGGGACAATTTCACAAGCTGAAGCAAGATTTCATCCTCAAAAGAATATCTTATTACAGGCTGTAGGAGTCAGTGATTCATTGAATCCTTCTTTTCTTGAAAAACAAATCAATGATGGATTTTTATTGGTCTGTTCAGATGGGTTATATAATTCACTGAGTGATGAACAGATGATGAATATTTTGCATGCTCAGGAAGATATTGAAACGAGGGCTAGTCAGTTGATGGATGCTGCCAATACATATGGTGGGCAAGACAATATCAGTTTTGCACTTATTTTGACAAAAGGAGTTGTTAATTTATGAGTTCAATCAATAAAACGATTGCTGGACGTTATCAATTGAAAAGATTAATTGGACAAGGTGGAATGGCTGATGTTTATGAGGCTGAAGATTTAATTTTAAAAAGAACAGTGGCTGTTAAAATTATGCGTTCATCATTAACTGGGGATCCGGTTTATGTGACACGTTTTCATCGTGAAGCCAGTGCGGCTGCGGCTTTGTCACATAAAAATATTGTTGAAATTTATGATGTTGGTGATGAAAAAGATGACTATTATATTGTCATGGAATATGTACCAGGTCAAACTTTAAAAGAATTGATTCATAAACGTGGAGCTTTACATTATGTAGAAGCTGTTGATGTTATGAAGCAGGTTGTTAGTGCTACTGCTAAAGCACATTCTATTGGTATTATACATCGTGATTTAAAACCTCAAAATATTATGGTTACTGATAGTGGGGTTGTCAAAATTGGTGATTTTGGAATTGCATCTATTCAATCATTATCACAGGTGACACAAACAGATACAATTATGGGTTCTTTACATTATTTGGCACCTGAAATTGCCCGTGGAGAGAAAGCAACTGCACAAAGTGATATTTATGCTTTAGGAATTGTCTTTTATGAGTTGCTTCGCGGTGAAGTTCCATTTAATGGGGAATCTCCAGTTAATATTGCTTTAAAACATATGCGTGATGAAATCCCTTCTGTTTGTGCTTTTAATCCATCTATCCCTCAATCGGTTGAAAATATTATTATTAAGGCAACTGCTAAAAATATAAAAGATCGTTATGCAAGTGCTTCTGAAATGTTGGAAGATTTGAATCATTGTTTGGAAGCAGCCCATATCAATGATGAAAAAATAACATTTGATTATGAGGAAGATGATGAATTAGCAACAATTGTTGCTGAAGATAAAGACTTTTTTACACAGTCGCAGACACATTTACCAATTGAAGAAGAAACAGAAGAAGAAACAAAACGTTCACATAAAAAGATGCTGATGATTATTGGTGGTAGTGTTGTCGCAGCATTAGCAATTTTAATTGCAGTCTATTTTCTGCTTTTACGACCTTCACAATCATTTGAAATGCCTGATGTAGTGAATTTGACAGAAGCTGAAGCTATCACTTTGTTAGAAGATAGAGGCTTGCAAGTTAAAGGTCATGTCACTTATGAATTGAGTGATGATGTTGAAGAAGGAAAAGTGATTGAAAGTGATCCTCTTGCAAAAGCAAATGTTAAAAAAGGTGATGAGGTTCATTTGGTTGTTTCTTCTGGACAATATATCGTCATTGAAGATTATGTCGGTAAAGATTATGATACTATTGCAGATCAACTTGAGGAATTAGGCTTTAAAGTCAATAAAGAAGATAGAATTGATGAAGCTTCAAAAGGAACTATTTTAGAACAATCTTTGGATGCAGGAGAGAAAATTGATCCAAATAGTAACAATAAAACAATAACATTGACAGTTTCACAAGGATACAGTGCTGAAGTTCCAAATGTTTATGGTCAAGATATTCAAAAAGCTAAAAGTATTTTGACAGAAGCAGGATTTACTGTAGAGCTAAGTGTATTAGAACCACCAACATCAGTCGAAGAGATTAAAACTATGAAAATCAATGTTGTAGAAGAACAGTCACTTGCTGCTTTTACAACAGTTTATAAAAAAGGTGAAAAAATTGTTTTGTATTATTATGATAAAAAACCAGAAATTCCTGAAACTCCTGAAACTCCTGCAGAAAACGAAAATAATAATACAACGACACCAAGTACTGACACTCCGTCTTCTTCACAAGTAACAGGAACAAATCAGATAACAGGACAACAATGAGGTAGAGAAAAACAATGCAAAAAGGACAGATTATTAAAGCTTTGGCAGGATTCTATTATGTTAAGTCACAGGGACAAGTTTATCAATGTCGTGCCCGTGGGAAATTTAGAAAAGATTTTTTAAAACCATTAGTTGGAGATTATTGTGAATTCTCTATTGAAAATCAAAATGAAGGATATATTTTATCCCTGTTACCAAGAAAGAACAGTCTTATTCGACCTCCAATCTGTAATGTCGATCAGGCTTTACTTGTTTTTTCTGCTAAAGAACCAGATATGAATTTATTACTGTTAGATCGTTTTTTGATTTTAATTGAACATCTTCAGATTCAACCGATTATTTGTATATCAAAAATGGATCTTGTGGATTCAAGTTTGATATATCATCAAATGAAACCTTATGAAGATGCAGGATATCAGGTTCTATATGTGAGTTCTAAACAAGAACAGGGGATAGAGGCTGTTAAGAATATTTTTAAAGATAAAGTAACAGTTGTTACTGGACAAAGTGGTGTTGGAAAATCAAGTTTATTAAATGCTTTGGATATTCATTTGCAGATTGATACAAATGAAATTTCAAAAGCTTTAGGACGTGGAAAACATACAACCAGACATGTTGAACTTATTGAGATGTATGGTGGTTATGTTGCAGATACACCAGGTTTTTCATCGTTGGAATTAAATATTGAACCAGTGGATCTGGCTATAAGTTATCATGATTTTCATGAACTTTCTAAACAATGCAAGTTTAGAGGATGTTTACATGAAAGTGAACCACATTGTGCAGTGAAAAATGCTGTTGAACAAGGGAAAATATCATCTCAAAGATATGAACATTATTTAATGTTTTTAAAAGAAAGCAAGTTATTGAAGGAGAAAAAATATGGTTAAAGTTGCACCGTCAGTTTTATCAGCTAATTTTGCTGAGCTCAAGAAAGATTTGGATTCTATTCGTGAATGTGGGGCAGACTGGATTCATTATGATGTAATGGATGGACATTTTGTACCTAATATTTCATTTGGTTATAGTATTTTAAATGATATTGCAAAAGTGAGTGACTTATATCTTGATGTTCATTTAATGATTGAAAAACCAATGCAATATGTAGATGCATTTATAAAATCACATGCTTCATTAATAACAGCGCATATTGAGGCTTTTCATCACGAACAGGAAGTGAAAACATTTATACAGTATGTTCATGATCAAGGCGTACATGTAGGACTAAGTGTAAAGCCAAACACACCTATTTCATCAATTCAACAATATTTAGATGATCTTGATTTAGTATTAGTTATGAGTGTTGAGCCTGGATTTGGCGGACAAACGTTTCAAGAGCAGGCGCTTTCTAAGATACAGGAACTTTGTCAGTTAAAACAGAATCGTCATTATTTGATTGAAGTGGATGGTGGCATTAATGCTACGACAGGTCAATTATGTCGAGAAGCAGGTGTGGATGTGCTGGTTGCTGGAAGTTATGTTTTTAATGCTGAAAATAGAAAGGAAGCTATTGATTCTTTAAAATGAAAATAGGCATTTATAGTGGAATCAATGTTGGATCTGTGAAAGATTCAACAATTGAATATATTGGTGTCGATCAGGGTGTTTATCATTTATACCAGCAGGGAATTACACCTGTGATAGCTATTGGAGATATGGATTCTATTGAAAATGAGCAGATTCTTCAAGATATCAATATTCAGCGTTATTCGAGTATTAAAGATGACACTGATACAGCATTGGCAATACAATATGCTATTCAAAAGGGTTATGATGCCATAGATTTGTATGGAGTGACACATCGCCGTATTGATCATTTTATGGCAGTACTATGTTTGTTAGAAAAATATCAGGATATCTCTATCACGATCTATGATGAATGGAACAAGATATTTGTTTTAAAACCAGGTCAACATTATCTTGCTAAAGATCAATATCATTATTTTTCTATATTTGCTTTTGATGAGAGCGTCGTGACATTAAAAGATTGTCATTATCCATTGGATCATTACATCTTAAAAAGAAATGATCCTCTGTGTGTATCCAATCAAATGAATGAAGAATATGCGATTGTGGAAAATTCACGACCTGTACTCTGTATTCAATCAATATCATAATGGAAAAGAGGAATAAGAATGTATCAGATAGTTTCAGATGGTTCATGTGATTTAGATCAGTCATTGATGAATCAGTTTCATATTCATGTTGTTCCATTTTATATAACAACTGATAATGAACACTATCAAAAAGAAAAAGAAGATTTAGAAGTGCATGAATTTTATCAATTTATGGTTGATCATAAAGATGTTTTTCCTAAAACTTCTATGCCTTCTATTGAAGATTATATAAAAACTTTTACACCTATCCTGGAAAATCAGGAAGATATTATATGTATATGTATTACGACTAAATTTTCTGGTTCCTATAACAGTGCCATGAATGCGAAAATGATGTTAGAGGAAAAATATCCTGAACGTCAAATTATGATTATTGATGCTACTGTGAATACTGTTTTACAAGGTTTACTGGTTATTGAGGCTGCCCAAATGAAAGAAGCTGGCTATCAATATGACGAAGTGATTCAAAAAATTGAAAATATCAAATCGTCAGGACGTATTTTCTTTACGGTTGGAAATTTTGAATATCTCATTCATGGTGGACGAATTGGTAAAGTTGCTGGAGTTGCAGCGAAAACGTTAGGAATTAGACCTTTAATTGTACTTCATGATGGTGAAATATTTGCAATGGGTGTTACACGTGGACGTGAAAAATCTAAAAAGAAAGTTCTTGACCATACTGTAAAATATTTTAAAGATAACCAGCTTTCACCAAATGATTATCGTTTTTGTGTTGGGTATGGCTATGATCAACAAGAAGGAGAAAAGTTTAAAGAAAGCTTGCAAGAGGTGATGTTACAAGCTTATCCAGACTTCCATGAACCTATTTTAATTCAACAAATTGGCGCTACAATTGGTGTGCATACGGGACCATATCCAATTGGTGTGGGTATTTTAAAAAAATATGATCTTTAGGAGAAATCCTAAAGATTTTTTATTATTAAAAATACCACGTGTTATACGCGTGCAATGGAGTCAACTTAGTATATTAGACTAGGTGACTCTTTTTTTATTTCTGTAATTCTTGTGGTATGACTATATGTACTCTTTATTATTATGCAAAAAAAGCGCATAAAGCCCCTGTTGATTTTTTTCGTTTTTTAAAATTTTATCCCATTAAATTTATGATACAATATAATTGTATTCTTAACTACGGGGATATTGTCATAAGCACTGATT
>NZ_NFLD01000034.1:0-33150 GCF_002160725.1 Massilimicrobiota sp. An142
TACTAAAATAGTCTTATCATTTAAAGTGATTATTTCTTATTCATTCACTTTGATAAGACTTTTTCTTTTATTTTGACTATTTTCTTTATTTTTCTTTTTATTTAATTTGGCATTCAACAAATTGGCGAGAATGAAAAAAAGGAGAGGTCTCATAAATACGACCTCACCGAACAAAAAAGAAAGACATATAAGGAAAATAGTACAAATTTATCAATTTGCATAAAAAATAAAAAGAAGTGGTAGATTTAATAAAAAATTCTACCACTTTGTCAACAGCCTGAAATTAGCTTCTGTAACTAATTTCTTTTTATTGGTTGTTTTTATTTTTTTCTTCAACTCTTTTACGTTTATATTCAATAATAAACATAACTTCTTTTAAATCATCATCTGGCAATTCTGTTAATAGACGTGCAATATTTGCAATATTATAATAATCGTATTTTTTACCACTCATAATTTCTTCAACACTACGTCCATAAAGATGTGAAAGAATTTTTAATTCACTAACTGTCACATCTCTTTTACCATTTTCAATATCTGAAATAGCAGAATGTGGAACATTAAGATGAGAAGCAACTTCTTTTTGAGTAAGGTGTTTAAAATTACGATAAACCTTCAGTCTTTTAGCTAAATCCATATCTATTGCCATAAGGTCACCTCCATAATAATATTATATCATGAATGAAAAACAATCGCAATTTAGAATATGAAAAAACTTTTTTTGTGAAAGACATAAATATTGATGATTCAACATTATTCTTTGAAATATCCTGAAGTTACTTTTATTTTCTGTCGAATATGGCTCTTTTGTTGGTTATAGATCATCTGCATAAAATCATCCATCACCATTTGAACTTGTTGCTGATCTTCGTTAGTGAACGCAATAAGGAATCCACCAACTGGTAATTGTTTAAATTGATCATAAAAAAGTGTATGTGCATTTAATAAGTGCATGCGACATTTATTATCGACCATTATGTCAAATTTCTCATTTTTTCGATCTCTCAAGGCAAAATGACCTTGTTTACACATTTGACAATGCTTATTTTGATATCCAAAATAATATTGAGTAATTGGACAATATTCGCTAATCATATTTGTTGTTTTACCAAAGATTTGAACAAGACAATGTGTTAAATCAACCTGCAAATGTTTAATCTCAGTTGTTGACATTTCTAAAGAAACCAAATATGGTTGATGATAATGATGTGCAGCATACGAATTATAAATATTTAAGCCCTGACCCACAACCAGTTTTTTATCTTGGAAAGCCATATATGCACCATAATCATTTACCAATATTGTATCTATTTGCGAATAAATCTGTGATGATAATACATCTTCAATATCATCATCTTTCATAACAGGAGATGTCATCATAATCATTTTCTTTTGATATTTTTGACAAATTTCATAAGCTTTTTCTATATTTTCCTGATAAGGATAAATAATTGTATCAAAAGGATATTGAATGACTGTTTTTAATTGTTCTATGGAATGAACAAGAATATAAAATTGAGGTGCTTGAGAAGTGCTTTTTTGGCTATATGTAGACATTTTTTGTCGACTATGATGATGTATTTTTTTTTGAGATAATTTTTCAATCAACATATCTGTTGCATGTCTACGCATCTCATTAATATCTCTAATAGGCATTGAAATACCTTCATCTATGTTTATCTGTATATGCTCTGCTATAAATGGTGTAGATCCCAGTTTTGATAACTGCTGGTTGATTCTCTGTTTTTCAAGAGGCGTATTATGAGCTAATTGAACTTCCTGTTGTGATTCAACTGTTACTTTTAAATTTTCTTTCTTAAGAATAAGTCTTGCTCTTTGATATATACGGGCTTCAAACTCCATAGATATTGAGACTTTTCGTGGTGATTTTTGATATGTCTGTTGCATTTTTTCAACAACATTTGTATCAAGTGTTTTTCTAACCAATCCTCGATCAACATAATAATCAAATTCTATTTCAATCACATCATTTGAATAAGCTTTATTCACTAATTTTTTTTGATGATAGATTTTATTGACTGGTCTTCCTTTATCAATATTTTCAAAAACAATGCTATCACCTTGCATGAGTGTATCTTTTAAACGAATCCCCACTCTTTTTTGTTTTTTATGATAATACAAAACTTCACCAATAATACTACCTCTATGTCCAGAATAGTCACCATCTACAAGATGAGTATCATGTTTTAAATAACCTAAAGTATAATTGCGATTAAACATCGCCTTCATATCATGAATAAGGGGCTGTAAATCAATTTTTTTATGTTCATAAAAGGCATCAATTGCTTGGCGATATGCACGTGTAACGCTGGCAACATATTCTGGCCTTTTCATACGTCCTTCTATTTTCAATGAAGAAACACCTGCTTCAATAAGAGCACCAACATGTTCTATTGTCATCATATCCTTTGGTGATAGAATAAAAGGATATTTTTCAGGTAAAACTTGATCATCCTTTAATAATTGATATGGCAAACGACATGGTTGGGCGCACTGTCCCCTATTTCCACTTCTTTTTCCAATCATACTGCTCATTAAACATTGTCCAGAATAGCACACGCACATAGCTCCATGAACAAAAACTTCAATCTCTATAGATGTATTTTGGCAAATAGATTGAATATCTTCTAATGTATTTTCACGTGCTAATACAACACGTGATGCACCACATTTTTCAAAATAATTGACACCATAGTGATTCATAATAGAAGATTGTGTACTCATATGAATTTCAAAATCAGGATATAAAGTTCTGACAATATCAAATAATCCAACGTCTTGGATAATCAGGGCATCTACTTGAAATTCATATAATTTATCCAAATATGAAATCAAAGCATCTATCTCTGCATCTTTAAATAACGTATTTACAGTAACATAGATTTTGACACCATATAAATGAGCGTATTGTATTGCCCATTGTAGTTGTTCATCATCAAAATTTTTTGCAAAAGCACGTGCACTAAATAAAGTTCCACCTAAATATATAGCATCCGCACCATTTTGTACTGCAGCAATTAAAGATTCTTTGTCGCCAGCAGGAGCCAATAATTCAATTTTTTTCATAGAGATCCTCCTTATATAAAAAAGCAATAACAAGTGTTATTGCGATAATATAGAAATAAGATGATAACACATTTTTGCAGAAGCTTGGCTAGCTTGTTTTAAATATTCATCAAATTGCACATGATTTTCACCTTTTTGATAGATATCACTTAGAGATCTTGTGATAATAAATGGAACTTGAAAAACATGACAAACCTGTGCAATAGATGCAGCTTCCATTTCAGCACATATTGCATCAGGAAAATTCTTTTTAATCTGACTAACCTGATCATCACGACAAATAAATTGATCTCCTGAAACAATAAGCCCCATATGATACGACAGATGAAGATCTTTTAAAATATTTTCAACCAGTTTTAAAGCTTTTTTGTCTGGTTCAAAGATACGTGGCATTCCTGGCACTTCACCAAGTTCACGTTGAAAAGCAGTTACATCAACATCATGATGGAGAACCCCTGTTGAAATAACAACATCACCAACATTTTGTGATAAAGAAAGTCCACCAGCAGAACCTACATTAATAAGAAAATCAATATCATAATTTGTTAATAACAAAGTGGTTGAAATAGCTGCATTCACTTTTCCAATACCACCTTGTACAACTACAACTTTTGTATTCGCTATTGTACCTTCATAAAAAGTATATCCATGAATTGTCTGCATAGAAGTTATATCCATATACTTTTTTATTTCAGCAACTTCTTCTTCCATAGCTCCAACAACTGCTATCATATGGTTTCCTCCTTTTGACATACAAATATAATTCTTTCACAATCATCATGATATTCATGAAAATCACTATAATAATCAACTTGCGAAAAACCAGCTTCCTTTAACCAGTATAAATATTGATTTACCGAATAAGTCTTTTGATAATGATCTTCATCAACTATTTCAGATTCTTGTTTATCTTCAATATAAACATGATGATGCACATATCCATCATCTATTTTATCAACACGCCATTCAAAAACAAACTCTTCATCTTCTTCTTTTTCTGAATATTGATCTAAAATAACATTCATTTTGTATAAACTATCAATATCAAAAATAAAAGTACCTTCAGCTTTTAATGAACGAAATACATTTTGAAAAGTCTGCATAATCTGATGTGGTTCAAGTAAATAATTGATAGAATCACACAAACATAAGATAAGATCAACTGGTCGTGAAATTTCAAAGTCGCACATATCAACTCTTTGTAAAATAAGATTTACTTGATTAGCAATAGCCTTCTGTTTTGCAACTTCTAACATATCAGTAGAAATGTCAGAAGCATATACAGTTTTATGATCTTTAGCTAAACGAATAGCAATTTCACCTGTTCCACATCCCAATTCAAAAACTTCTTCAAATTGACAATGTTCCAATATAAATTGATAGTAATCTTCATAAAATTGTTCATCCATTAAGCTATCATAATAGTAAGCAAAGTTTTCATAACTCATTTGGCCAACATTCCTTCAATGTTGATACGAGGCATATCTCCCCATAATTTTTCCAAATTATAACTTTCTCTTTCAGCTGCTTCAAAAATATGACAAACAATATCTCCTAAATCTATAAGAATCCATTTAGAATTTCTTAATCCTTCAATACTTTTGACTTCATAATGATTCTTAGCACATTCATCTTGAATATTATCAGTAATTGCCTGCATTAATCTTTCATTGCTAGCAGTACATAAAACAAAAGTATCAAACATTGGACTTACATCACGCATATCAATAGCAGTAATGTTAGTAGCAAGTTTGTCATCCATAGCCTTTACAACACATTCTAATTTTGTCATTATTTTTCTCCTTTTACAACGAAATAATCATAAATTTCATAAAAACAATCGTCAATTTCTCTATTTTTCTTTTTTGAAAATTCATAAAAATCTATCAATGAATCTCTAAATCCTGCATTTATATCTTTTTTACATAATTCAATCTGCTTTGATGAATCATAACCTCTTAATGGGTCTAATTTATCTGCAACATATAGACATTTTCCAATCAATGAAATATCAACAGAAGCAGTTGTATGGTCTTCAATAGCCTTTAAAATAATAGGATCTTCTATTAAAAACTCATGTTCACTTACATATCTTGATAACCATTGATGCCATATAGGATATGGTTTAGAGATATATTCTGGAAAATAATTTTGCATAATAACAGTTGCTTCTTTTTGATCCATTTCTTTAGCAACATCATGCATAATCCCTGCAATATATGCCTGTTTTTCATTCAAATGATTTACTTTAGCAATCTTTTTAGCCAATTGAGCAACACTACATGTATGTTTCCAACGTTTTTCTTTCATACGTGAAGCAACCATTGTTTCTAAGTATAATCCCTGACTTGAAATATAACGCAATACATGGGGATCTAACATTTCAATATGCCCCTGTCTAACATCACTGCTTGATGCATAGACAGGACGATTATTTAAAACAAGAAAATGATATTGATTTAAAACATCCAATAATGGCTCATATCCTCCACGCTGAAAAGCAACTAACTGTACTAAGTTAGAAATTTTTTTAGCTTTTTTCCATTTATCAAAAGCATTTGCCTGATCCATACCCATAATATAATAATATTTGTTATTGGGATGTTTTTCAATGATCTTTTCAAGAGTATGAATAGTATAATTTTTTTGATTTTGATCATCATCAAGTTCAATTGTATTCACTGTGAGTTTATCATTGCCCTGAATAGCCAAATGAATCATATGTAAACGCTCTTTAGCATTGGCACAACTTTGATTTTTCCATGGATTATGTCGTGTAGGAATAAATTGCACTTCGTCTAATTGAAGCTGTTCAATTGCACACATGGCAATTTCTACATGTGCTTTATGAATAGGGTCAAAGCTTCCGCCAAATAATCCTATTTTTTTCATGGTAAGCGATAAATTCCTTGAGGACTATGACGATAAAAAACAATCGTACGACCAATAATTTGAACAACTTCTGCTTTTGTATGCATACTTAATTCAACAGCTACACTATTCACATCATCAGGACAACTTTCTAATATCTTCACTTTAATTAATTCCTGAGCTTCTAAAGCATCATCAATACCTTTAATCTGATTAGCAGAAACACCCTCTTTACCAACCTGAAAAATAGCTTTTAAATGATGTGCTTCACTTCTTAAATATCTTTTTTGTTTACCTGTTAACATAATTGTTTCCTTTCTTTTATATAATTGCTTCTCTAATCATAACTGAAATTTGAGGTGGAACATGAACTTTAACTTTTCCACCATGAGATGAAATGGTTATAAACCCTAATCCTGAAATAACAATATCACATTTTCCAGGTTTTAAGGTAAAATCATATGTTTTCATTTTTTCAATTGAATCCATACCATTTAATTCAAATGAAAAAGTTTTATGGCGATTATACAATGCATCAGCATTGCTTGTTTTTGTACGATGAATTTTAAGTTGTCTAGAAAAATAAGTAATAAAACTTGCCTGATCACCACTGATATAATCAATTCTTCCTAATCCATCAAAATAAATAGTCTGTTTTTCCTGTAACTGAAAACCAATAGGTCTCAATTCACTTTGAGGAATAATCTTTTTTAAATCCTGAGGATCAATAAAATGAGTCATTTGATGATCATTAATAATTCCTGGTGTATCATATAAATATGAATGATTATCTAATGGAATTTCAATAAAATCAAGTGTTGTCCCAGGGAATTCTGAAACAGTAATTAAATTCTGTTCTTCAACTTGAGCATAATGTTTTAATAAGGCATTGATAAAAGTAGATTTTCCAACATTTGTTACACCTACAACATAGACATCCCTTTGTTTACGATATGACATAATAGCATCATAAATCGAATCCATATTCATATTTTTCTTACCACTAGTCACAATCACATCTACTGGTTTTATTCCTTCTTGTTTTAATTGTCTTCTCACCCAATGTTCTAACTTACGTTCTTTTACTGATTTAGGTAAAAGATCACGCTTATTAGCTAAAACCAGGACATCATTAAAACCAATATGACGTAATAACCCAGGAATCATGCTTCCCTGAAAATCAAATAAATCAATCATATACACAACTAAACAATCTTTTTCACCAATATGATCCAATAAATTTAAAAAATCATCTTTTGTGAGATTTGTTGTCTGCAATTTATGATAATTTTTTAATTGAAAGCAACGCTGACATAAGATATGTTCTCTTTGAGTTGCATTTTTAGGAACATAACCAATATGCTTTTCATTATGACTTTGAATGATAGCACCACAACCATAACATTTTTTTACTTCTTCCATATATACCTTCCTTCTCGCTTATTGTATACTATTTCTTATTTAATGAAAAGAGATAAACATAAACATCGACAAATTTCATATAATATTTTGAGGTGACTTATGTTTACAACAATTATTGCATTATTACAACAATTTTTATTTGTTTCGTTTATTAAAACGCAAGCATTTAAACCCCAATTAACACCACAACAAGAAAATGAGTTATTAGAAAAATATTTTCAAGGTGATCAGAATGCTAGAAATGCGCTAATTGAACATAACTTAAGACTAGTTGCACATATCGCTAAAAAATATGAAAGTTCTAAAGATTTACAAGAAGATCTGATTAGTATTGGTACAATTGGCCTTATCAAAGCAGTAGATAGTTATAATGCTGATAAATCAACAAAACTAGGAACATATGCTGCTAAATGTATAGAAAATGAGATTTTAATGCATCTGCGTCATCATAAAAAGACAGCTCTTGATGTTTCATTAAATGAAGTATTAGGTGTTGACAAAGATGGCGGAGAAATGACTTTACTTGACATTATCCCTGCCAAAGATAAAGATATTGTTGAACAGATTCAAACCAATGATCAGATTCAAAAATTACAAGAATATTTTACATTACTGACACCTCGTGAACAAGAAATACTCATTTATCGCTATGGGCTTAATCATCATCGTATATATACCCAAAAAGAAATCGCTCAGCAAATGAATATTTCTCGTTCTTATGTTTCACGTTTAGAAAAACGTGCTTTAATTAAGCTTCTTAAAGCATATATTCATTCTTCATAAATTAGAAATCATCATTAAATAAGTCATCAAATGAAATAGGTTCAAAATGTTTATCTTGTTGTTGTGGTTCTAAAGGTTGACTCTTTTCAACCTTTTTTACATTTTGAGTTGTAGATAAATCTTGAGTTTCTGTAACATTCTGATATAAATCCGTAGATAATACCCCTTGATAATAAATATATGTAATATTTTCGTTCTTTAAAGATTGAATGATACTTGGTTTTTGTGAGATTTGAGATAATGAATAATCCTTAATAGCAACCGTTTCTTTATGTTCTTGTGTTTCGATAATGAGTGTATCTTGAACATCTAAAACATAAGCTGATAAAGCATGGATTGGATTTGTCTTTGGTGATTTAAAAATTAATGTTCCTTTGGTTGAGCGATTACAGCTTGGTATATCAGAAATTCTCATACGCTTAATTCCTGGCTGATCACTAATAAGAACATAAGAATAAGAATGCAGTGGATCAAATGTATTCATAGCAACTAATGAATCATTTTTCAAATTGATTCCTTTGATTCCACCTGCTTTTAATCCTAAAATAGAAATTTCCTGTTCACTATAAAGCGATACATATCCTAAAGATGATGTTAAAACAATAGCTTGATGATCATCTGTTAATGAAACTTGTAATAATTGATCATCTTGTTTTAAATTCATACATTTGATTGGTTTGCTGTATCTTGTGACTTCAAAATCTTGAAGAGAGACACGTTTCATTTGTCCTAAACGTGTTGCTAATAAAACATATAATGGTCTTTGGAATGATTTGACAAGAATAGATCCAATCATTTTTTCTTCTGGTGATACTTTTATCAGATAGCTGATATGTTTTCCAAGTTCTTTCCATTTAAATTCTTCTAATTTATGCAATGGAATAAATAAATAGTTTCCTTTATCAGTAAAGACAAGCAATTTATCCAAAGTACTAGCAAAATGCAAATCTAATAAAACATCATCATCTTTCTTTCCAAACGCAATATTTTCACTTGCTTTATATGATCTTTGAGATATTCTTTTCACGTAACCATCACGAGTAATAGATACATAGATGTCTTCAGGAAGAATCATAGCTTCTTCATCAATAACAATTTCTTGAACTTCATCTTTAATCTCTGTTAAACGTGGACTTGGATATTGCTTTTTAATTTGTTTTAATTCATCTATAATGACTTTTCTTAATACTTTATCACTTGCTAGAATATTGTTTAATGTTTGAATTAAGACCTCTAAATCAGATTTTTCTTTTTCTAATGAAACAATATCCGTATTTGTTAAACGATATAACTGCAACATTACAATTGCTTCTGCCTGTTTTTCAGAAAACTGATACTGTAATTGAAGATTCTTTTTAGCATCCTGTTTATCATGTGAATGACGAATCGTATGAACAACTTCGTCCAAAATAGAAACAGCTTTAATCAAACCATCAACAATATGTTTACGATCTTCAGCTTTATGAAGATCAAACAAAGAACGCTTTGTAATGACTTCAATCTGATGTTCAATATAGCCATCCAAAATATCAACAATTCCCATGCAGACTGGTCGTTTATTTTTAATCGCAACCATATTATAATTATAATTCTTTTGTAAATCTGTATTCTTGTAAAAATAATTTAAAGTATTTTGAACATCTACATCTTTCTTTAAATCAATCACAATACTTAATCCATTACGATCAGATTCATCACGAACTTCAATAATACCATCAATATTTTTTTGAAAACGAATTTCATCTAATTTTCTAACAAGTTCAGCTTTATTCACTTCATAAGGAATCTGAGTAATCACAATTTTATTTATATTTTTTTCTTCAATTATTTGAGTCTGTGAACGGACAACAACTTTTCCTCTACCTGTTTCAAAAGCCTTTTTGATACCATTTAAACCTTCAACAATCGCTCCTGTTGGAAAATCAGGACCTTTCATAAATTTCATTAAATCATCTAATGAACAATGTGGATGTGAAATACGATAAATCGTTGCATCAATAACTTCTTCTAAATTATGTGGTGGAATATCAGTTGCGTAACCAGATGAAATTCCTGTTGCACCATTAACCAATAAATTAGGGAATTTAGCTGGTAAAACCGTTGGTTCATATTCAGTATCATCAAAGTTAAGTGCCATTTGCACTGTTTCCTTGTCAATGTCTTTTAATAACTCCAATGCAATGGGCGATAATCTCGCTTCAGTATAACGCATAGCGGCTGCAGGATCATTATCAATAGAACCATTATTTCCCTGCATATCAATCAAAGGCATACGCATTTTCCAATCCTGTGACAAACGTACCATAGCTTCATAGACAGAAATATCTCCGTGAGGATGGTAATTACCAATAACGTTACCAACAGTTTTGGCAGATTTACGATATGGTTTTTGATGTGTATTTCCTTCTTTGTACATTGCATATAAAATTCTACGTTGTACAGGTTTCAACCCATCTCTTACATCTGGTAATGCACGATCTTGAATGATATATTTAGAATATTTTCCAAAGCGATCTCCCATAATGTCATCCAGCGACTGGGTTATGATTTTTTCTTTCATGTTAGACCTCCCTATTGATTAATGAAAAATGAATCTTCTAAAGAAAATTGAACATTGTCTTCAATCCATTCACGTCTAGGTTCAACTTTATCTCCCATTAAAACCGACACTCTACGTTCAACCAATGCAGCATCTTCAATAGAAACCTGAATCAAAGTTCTTGTTTCTGGATTCATAGTTGTTTCCCATAATTGATCAGCGTTCATTTCACCTAAACCTTTATAACGCTGAACATTATATCCACGCCCTATCTGTTTTTTTGCATTTTCTAATTCTTCATCATCCCATGCATAAACAACATCTTCATGTTTTCCATTTTTCTTAGATACCTTATACAAAGGTGGTAAAGCGATATAAACTTTTCCTGCTTGAATTAAACCTCGCATATAACGATAGAAGAAAGTTAGTAATAAAACCTGGATATGCGCACCATCAGTATCAGCATCGGTCATGATAATGACTTTTGCATAATTAGAATCATCAGCGTTAAAATCAGCACCAACACCAGCACCAACAGTATTGATAATTGTACTAATTTCTTCATTTTTTAAAATATCAGCCATTGCTGCTTTTTCAGTATTAATAACTTTTCCACGTAATGGTAAAATAGCCTGATATTTTCGATCTCTTCCCTGCTTTGCACTTCCACCTGCAGAATCACCTTCGACTAAATATAATTCTTTTCTTTTTTTATCTTTTGACTGTGCCGGAGCAAGCTTTCCACTTAATATCTTTTCAACTTTATTTCCTTTACCTTTTCTTGCTTCTTCTCTCGCTTTTCTAGCTGCATTTCTTGCCTGTGAAGCTTTAATCATTTTTTTTACAAGTTCATTAGCGGTTTCTTTATTTTCTTCTAAAAAATAATTAACCTGTTCATAAACAACATTTTCAACTATATTTCTTGCTTCAGGAGTTCCTAATTTAGATTTTGTCTGTCCTTCAAATTGTAATAATGATTCAGGGATTTTAACTGATATAACAGCAGTCAGCCCTTCTCTTACATCACTACCCTCAAGGTTTTTATCTTTCGGTTTTAATAATCCATATTTTCTGGCATACTCATTGAAAACTTTCGTAAAGCCAGAACGGAATCCTGTTTCATGTGTTCCACCATCACCAGTTCTTACTAAATTAACAAAAGAAATCAGATTTTCCTGATATCCATCTGTGATTTGAAAAGAAATCTCAACTTCAATAGGATGAGAAGCATCATCAAATGATACTGTAGAATGAAGTGTCTTTTTATCATAATTCAAATATTCAATAAAAGCTTCTAATCCATTTTCATATTGAAATGAATCATGTTTCCCAGTTCTTTCATCAATAACATTCATCTCAATTCCTTTTAATAAGAAGGCACTTTCTCTTAATCGTTCACAGATTGTTGAGTAATTGAATTCAACTGTCGAAAAAATATTCTGATTCGGTTTAAAATGAATGATTGTTCCAGTGCGAGACGTTTTACCAATGACCTTTAAAGGTGAAATGATTTTAGCCCCATCTTCAAAGCGTTGTTGATGAATTTTACCATCACGATAAACTGTAACTTCTAACCATTCACTCAAAGCATTCACGACAGACGATCCAACACCATGTAAACCACCAGATGTTTTATAACCACCATCTTCACTAAACTTACCACCAGCATGTAATATCGTTAAAATAACTTCTGTTGTAGGCTTACCAGAAGCATGCATACCTGTTGGCATTCCACGCCCTTCGTCCTCAACACGAATACTATTATCTTTTCCAATTGTGACAGTGATTTTTTTACCAAATCCAGCAAGTGCTTCATCAATAGAATTATCAACAATTTCCCATACAAGATGGTGTAAACCTCTTGAATCTGTTGAACCTATATACATACCTGGACGCTTTCTGACAGCTTCTAGTCCCTCAAGAATTTGAATGTTAGATTCATCATAGTGATTTGCTTTCATATCTGATTTCCTCCTTTTCCAACTTTATAATTATATCAAAAACTATTTGATATTGCTAGAGAATTCATATTCTAGCAAATTTCTAGAATTTTCGCAAATCTTTTAAAAAAATTGATTTTTCTCCTTTTTTATGTATAATAAAGCTCGGGGAAGTGAAAAAATGGATATATTAATATATTTACTATTAATTTTAATGGGATATTTATACGGTTCAATACCATTTGCCTTAGTTATAGGAAAACTATTTTATCATACTGATGTAAGAAATAGTGGTTCTGGTAATTTAGGTGGAACCAATGCTGGAAGAGTTCTAGGAAAAAAAGCAGGACTATCAGTTATTATATTAGATGCTTCTAAGTGCTGTATTTCTATTCTTATTGCTGGAACAGTTGCCAAATATATGGAACTTGATATGAATATTATTTACCCATGTGCTTTAGCATGTGTGATAGGACACTGTTATCCTATCTTTGCTGGATTTAGAGGCGGAAAAGCTGTTTCAGTCGCTATTGGGTATGCATTAATGACAAATATTTATGCATTCTGTATTGCATTGGTTATTTTCTTGCTTACATTAAAGATTTCAAAATATGTTTCTTTAGCATCAATTCTTGGAGCAATATCAATTGCAGTTATATCACCTTTTTTAGGTTACAGCACAATTGGTATTATCACGAATATATGTATAGTTGCTTTACTTGTCTATAAACATAGAAGTAATATTCAAAGATTAAGAAATGGTACTGAAAATAAAATTACATGGATGTAAAAACCTGAATGTTTTTAAACACTCAGGTTTTTATTTTGCAAAACTTGCATGCATAACATGCGGTAAAAAATGATGATCGTTATAAGATAAAACTTGATAAATGCCATCATGTTCTTCAATACACGTTAAAGAACACCCTTCAACAATCTGTTGATTGATTTTTACGAAATCTTTTTTGTCTAATTGTAAAATAACAGCCATAAAAATCACAAAACACATTCCATGAGTAACAATAAAGATTTGACTATCTGAGTCCATTTGTTTTAAATCATTCAAAAAACTTTTGACTCTTGCCATGACTTCATCATAACTTTCACCTTGTGGAATTCTCTCAAACAACTCTGGTTGATTCCATAACTGGTAATATAATTCGTGCTGATTTTTTAATAAATCAGCAATTTTTTGTCCTTCAAAAACTCCAAAATTCATTTCCATCAAACGATCATCAGTTATTACTTTTTCTTGACCAAATAATAAACAAGCTGTCTGATAGGCACGTGGTATGGGACTAGAGTAAACACAATCAAATTGCAAAGCATTATCTGTGAGATATTTTTTTAAGGCAAGAGCATTATCAATACCTTCTTGAGTCAATGGGGAATCTAAACGTCCCTGCAACCTTTTTTGTTCATTCCAAAGAGTTTTAGAATGACGCGTTATATATATCTTCATATACGAAAAAATAAGGGATATCCCTTATTTATATTGATCATTAATGCTTTTCATAATTCGTTTGATTTGTGTTTCATTAGGTTTACGTCCCATTTCCATAAACATAGCACGAATCATTTTTTCATTAATTGGTGGATTCTTCTTTAAATTTCTTTTGAAGAAATAACGAGCAGCAAAGAATCCTATAACAAGACCTATTAAAAGTCCTAAAATTCCATATAACATTTTTCAATCCTCCATTCAATTACCAAATTATTATAACATAGTCCTATGCTTTTTGCAAAATTATTTCGTAATCATATAAAAATTTTTAGAAAAAGACGATATCATATCATATATATGATGATTGTTACCCTCTTCTTCTATTTGTAAATCATATTCATTCATGATAATTGTCATCTTTTCTTGAGTTATAGGATTAAAAAGCTGATGAATTCCATGATAATAGGAATAATGTTCACGTGATTGAATTTTATGTAAAAGTTTTTCTTTTTCGTTGACCATATTAGAAAAAATCAATTCTATCTGTTTAGTCTTATACATATTATCTTGTTCCTGATAAACTTGTTTCAAAAAATCAGGATACATATTTACAAATTCCACAAAACGTTCCTTAACGCAAACAATTTTATATTTCATATTCATCACCATGTTTATTATAATCCTTTACCAATAAAAAATATGTCAAAAAAAGAACCTATTACAGGTTCTTAAAGTGATAAGTATGTTTCAACAATGTTTTCAACAGTAAAACCATATTTTTGGATAACGATATTGGCTGGAGCACTTGCACCAAATTGATTAACAGAAATAACTTTTCCATCTAATCCCACATATTTATGCCAACCAAAATCACAAGCCATTTCAACAGCAAGACGTTTTCTGATATGTTTTGGTAAAACCTTTTCTTTATATGAATCATCCTGCTGATCAAATAATTCCATTGAAGGCATTGATACAACTCGAACATCTTTTCCTTGTTCTAATAATGCCTTTTGTGCCTGCATAGCTAATTCTACTTCGCTACCAGTTGCAATGATAATACCATCTAAATTGTCTTTTTCTTGAGAAACAACATATGCCCCATGACAAACATCTTCATAAGTTGCATGAGTGATATTTGTTACATTTTGTCTTGTTAAGATAAGCGCAGTTGGACAATCATTTGTTTCAACCGCTTTTTTCCAAGCGCCACACATTTCATAAGCGTCAGCTGCTCTTATCACTTGAATATTTGGCATTGAACGTAACATTGCCAATTGTTCAACTGGTTGATGTGTTGGACCATCTTCCCCTACAGCAATTGAATCATGTGATAATGGTAAAATAATTGGTAATTTCATTAAGCATGCCATTCTTAAAGCAGCTTTGAAATAATCACTAAACACCATAAATCCACCAGCAGCAACCTTGATACCTTTGTGTAAAGTCATCCCATTCATTATTGCAACCATTGCAAATTCACGGATTCCAAAGAATAAATTACGTCCTCCATAATTATCACAGCTAAAACGTTCTGCATCTTTGATAATTGTTTTTGTAGAAGATGCTAAATCAGCTGTTCCTGATAGGAATGTTGGGTTTTGTGCTGCAATAGCATTGATTAATTTTTCACTTGTTACACGTGTTGCTTCACTTATACCATCTTGATATTCTTTTATAAAAGCAGTTTCATCAAAAGAATATTCATCATTTATATTTCGGAATAATTCCTGGTATAACTCAGGATATTCTGTTTTATATGTATCCATCATTTTGTTCCATTTATTATAAGCGCGTTTACCACGATTAAATACATTTTTCTTAAAATCATCATAAACTTCTTCAGGAACAAAGAAATTATCATATTCAAATCCATATTGTCTTTTTGCATATTGTCCATCTTCTTCTCCAAGAGGAGCACCATGAACTTTACTTGTTCCCTGATTTCGAGAACCAAATCCAATAATAGTATTCACGATAATTAAAGTCGGTTTATAAACTTCTTTTTTAGCTTTTTTAATGGCTTTTGCAATAGCTTCATAATCATTTCCATCTTGAACACAAATGACTTGCCAATTCATAGACTCATAACGTTTCTTTACATCTTCACTGAATGAATAATTTAAAGGACCGTCAAGAGTCACATTATTCGCATCATAAAGCACGATAAGCTTTCCTAATGAAAGATGCCCAGCCAATGATGAAGCCTCATAAGTGACACCTTCTTGCATATCTCCATCACCACATAATACATATGTATAGTGATCAATCACTGGATAATCTTTTTTATTGTATCTTGTTGCTAAAAAAGCTTCAGCCATAGCCATTCCAACAGCCATTGGGATACCTTGACCTAAAGGTCCACTAGAAGCATCAACACCATCTGTCAGTTCTACTTCAGGATGTCCTGGTGTGCAGCTTCCCCATTGTCTGAATTGTTTCAAATCATCCATTGAAACTTGGAAACCAGATAAATGTAATAGGCTATATAACAGTGAAGACGCATGTCCACTTGCTAAAACAAAACGATCACGATTAATCCACTGAGAATGTGCTGGAAAAACTTTATACTCTTTTGTAAATAAGGAATATAAAGCTGGAGCAGATCCTAATACCATTCCAGGATGTCCTGAGTTAGCTTTATTAATCATATCTATCCCAAGTGATCTAATCGTTGCAATTGATAGTTCAGATTGATTCATTATCTCATTATTCCTCCTTCTAACACACTAACATTATACACAAAAACACATGAATATCAAACAAGATTTGACATAATCTAAGATTTCCTTAGTTTTTTCGTTTAGAAGGTGTTATATCATTCCCTTTAGGATCGACAACTTTGACATGCTGAAGCTGTTGTTTAAACCCTTTACGAAATAAACGAAGATATTCTTTACGTAATTCCTGTTGTCTTTTCTTTTCTTCCTCATTTAAACCTTCAGTTTTACTTTTTCTTGCAAGAGCATTAATCTCATTAATCATCTCATCACTTATTTTCTCCATGTTTTCCTCCTCAAAAAGAAAAACCTAAGAGTTTTTTAGATTAATCCCTGGTATATGCAGGTGGGTATCTTGTGTCCAATTTTAGGATCCCTATTCAAGATAGGTTTTCAACACCATCAGACAACAGTCAGATTCCCTTATCTATCGTGTAGGAAATACATATATCTCTTAGGTCACTCACATTATAACATAAAAATAAATTGTGTAAATAGTGAAATCTTTCATTCTATAAAATGTCTTTATTTTTGTGATTGATTTTGCGGTAAAACAGTAAATGAACTGATATATTGTATATCAAATAAATCTTTTAATTGATTTAAATCATCTAATGTTAAATCATTTAAACAATCTATTAATTCAAAAATCATAACACCTTCAAAATAATATCGACTAAACATATTCGCAATAGCTTCAGGACTATTGAAAACAGATATCAAAATCCCCATTGTTTTTTTCTTTAGACGTTCAAAATCATCCTTAGAAATGGAATAATCATGAATATGTCTAACAAAATCATAAATCTTGTCTTTCAATTTATCAGGATATAGAGTATCTCCTCCTATTTGTAAGAAACAATAATCTCTTTCTTGTGTAAATTGAGCACTAAAACTATCATTAATCAATTCATCTGTTAGCCACTTCTCATATAATGAAGAACTCTTTGCAAAGAAAATATCTAATAATAAGTTCATACCTAATTCTCTTTTTAAACGTTCTTGTGGCGCTTGTAAAATATCATTTATTTTTAATGATACAATGATTTTAGGCATAGTTACATCCATATATAAAGTTGCATCATTTTGTGCTACTTCTAATGGTTCATTAACAACTTCTCTTTGAATAGGATTTTCTTTTTCAAAATGCTTATTTTCCTGGTTTTCTCTAATAAGCTGCATAATTTGTTGAGGATCAATATTTCCTACCACAAATAACATCATGTTACTAGGATGATAGAAAGTATGATAACATTTTTCTAATGTATCTTTATCAATAGAAGCAACTGTTTCAACAGTTCCTGCAATATCAATTTTCACAGGATGATGCTGATATAAGTTTTGAATACTTCCAAAATAGCATCGCCAGTCTGGATCATCATCATACATTCTGATTTCCTGATTGATGATTCCTTTTTCTTTTTCAACATTTTCATCTGTTAAATAAATATCTTGTACAAAATCAAGTAATAACTCAATACATTCTTTTTCATGACTTGTTGTACTAAATAAATATGCAGTTCTTGAAGAAGAAGTAAAAGCATTTGTATTCGCACCTAATCTTGCAAAGGCATCACTTGCATCACCATTTTCCATTTCAAACATTTTATGTTCTAAAAAATGAGCTATTCCATCAGGAACTTTTATCATTTCAGATTTATGTAGAGGAACAAAAGTCGTATCTATAGAACCAAAACGTGTAGAAAACAGACCATATGTTTTGGAAAAACCAACTTTAGGTAAAAGATAAACTTTTAATCCATTTTTCATTTCTTCATAATATAACGTTTCCTTTAATGTTGGATATTTAATTATTTTCATGGAACTCCTTTCCTGTAAGGAAGTAAATTGTATCCAGTTTTACTTTTTTAGCAACTTCAACAATTTCTTCTAAAGTTACATTCATTAGTTTTTCAATATATTCTTCACTCGTTTCACGAACATGAGTGATGTCACGGTTATAAGCCAAGGCAATCATACTGCTTGCTTCATCATTTGTCTTTTTTAAGGCATTTGTAAGCATCATTTTTGCGATTTTCATTTCTTCTTCATGAACATTTCCATTTTGTAAATCACTAAGCTGTTGATGAATCAAATCAAGAGTTTTTTGATAATCTTTCTGTTCAATTCCTGCATTGACAATCATCATGCCATTAAAAGCATCATAACTAGAAGAAATATAATAACATAAACTATGTTTCTCTCTTACAACCTGAAATAAACGTGATTGTGAAAATCCACCAAATATGGCATTAAAGACAGTAAATGCATAATGCTGTGGCGATGTAAAATCACATTCAATCTGGTATCCTAAATTCAACTTAGATTGCGTAATATCCTGTTTTTCAATGACTTCTAAAAGTTCATGACGAGGACTTTGAAAAATATATGCTGAAGGATAATCATAGTATTGTTCTGGAAATTGCAAAAGACGTTGAAAAATATCTACAATATTTTCTGGAATATCACCAACAACATAAATATGTTTTTCATCTTCAACAATACATTTTTTCATATACTGATAAAGCTGTTGAGGTGTAATCTTTTGAATTTCATTTTCATAACCAGTACTTGGAATACCCAACACTTGATCTCTACCCATATATTCAAACAATTTATCTAAAGAATATGAAAACTTATCATCTTTATTAGCTTGTAGTTTTTCTTTTAATTCTTTCTTTTTGAGTTGTACGATTGTTTCATCAAAACCATTGTCAACTATCAATGGACGATAAAATAAATCACTTAATAATTGTAATTGCTTTTCTAATAAGTTTTCTTTTGTAGGCAAATAAGCATCATTCACAAAGCTTGTTGTCACATTGATAACGTGTGACTTTCCTTTTGTTGTAATATGCGTAGACAAGCTTGCTCCATAGTTTTCATCAAGATAACGTGCCAAAGATTTAGTAGATGGATAATCTTGTGTTGCTGCCATCATGACAAATGTTAATAATGTTCTCATTGTTGTCGTTTCTTTCAATAACGGACTTTGTAATCTTAATGAAATTGTCATCGTTTTAAATTTTTGAGTTGGAATAAGATGTAAAGTATATCCCGACATTTGATAGACGTTTTCCATAAATAACCTCCAATTCGTATACACATATATTATACTCAATTTTCAACAAATTAAAATAAAAAAGACCAAGAGATTCTCTTGATCTTAACGTTTACCTTTATCAAACGGTTCTCCTTCTGCACGTGGTGCAGCAGAATTTTTAGATGTAAAAGCTAATAAAATCAACGTTGCTAAATAAGGTATGAGTTTATAAGCTGTCGCAGGCAATGATAAAGTTGCTAAAAATGGAATAGATGTATAAGTATAAGCAATTGTCTTTGTTGCTCCAAAGAAGAAAGCTGCTCCAGCAATACGCCAAGGCTTCCAGTTTCCAAAAATAAGTACAGCTAAAGCTAAAAAACCATATCCAGCTACATTACAGTTAAATTCTGTACTAATTGGTAAAATATAAATTAATCCTCCCATTCCTGCTAAAAATCCTGAAAGAATAACACCTAAATAACGCATTTTATAAACGCTAATTCCTGCCGCATCAGAAGCCTGAGGATTTTCTCCACATGATCTTAATCTTAATCCTGTTTTTGTTTTCATAAGGAAAACATATGAAATAATAAGAACGAAAATTCCAACAAATGTTGTTAAATAACAATTTTTAAAGAATAAATCTCCAAGAATTGGAATTTGTGACAAAATAGGCACTTCAACAATTCTAAATTGATTTTCAAACATAACACTTTGTACACCATCTTGAATTGTTTTAGCAATAAATAAACCAAATGCAGGTGCAAATAAATTCAAAGCAGTTCCACTGATGGTTTGGTCAGCCTTTAAATGAATAGATGCAAATGCATGAAGTAATGAAAATAAAGCACCCACTATTCCAGAAACAAGAAGTGCAAGAATTAATAATGCCTGTCCACTCATAATTTGATTTGTCTGCATAAAGTTAATAAAGAAAACTCCAAAAAAGGCTCCAAGAATCATGATACCTTCAAGGGCAATATTAATAACTCCACTACGTTCAGAAAACATACCACCTAAGGCTACTACTAATAAAGGGATGGCAAACAATAAAGTTTGAGCAAATAAGAAGTAAACAATACTCATGATTCATGCCCTCCTTCTATTGACTTTTGTTTTTTGTTTTTATATTTATTAAACATCATTTTAATAAATAAAGTGAATGAACTAAAGTATATAATTGAAGCTACAATGATATCAATAACTTCAACAGCAATATTTAATGATTGCATATAATTTCCACCAACATTAATGTATCCAATGAACAAAGCTGCAAAAATACAACCAATAGGATTGTTAAATCCTAATAAAGCTACTGGAATACCATTAAATCCTTCTGCTGGTAAAACTTCAGAAATAGGCAATGTTTTCCCAGTTCCAGACAAATAAGCAATAGCTCCCCCAACACCAGAAAAGAAACCAGCAATTGCCATAGATAAAATAATACACTTCTTTTCATTCATACCAGCATACTTTGCTGCATCAGGATTATATCCACAAGCTTTTAATTCATATCCAAAAGTTGTTTTATTCATAATGATATAAGCCAATATACATAATAGAATTGCAATCACAATACCAAAATTTATATTAGAATCAGGGAAAATTTTATCTAATCCAAAAGCAGGAATCGCTTTTTCATTAGGAACGGAATAAGATTCAGCTCCTGTTGGATTATAAATTGTTGCTTTTATTCCCTCAATAACAAGCAACATCCCAATATAGTTACACATAATACATGAAATAACAACATTAACATTTCTATAAGCCTTCAATACTCCTGGAATAACTGCCCATAAAGCACCAGCTAATCCAGCAGCAATAATACAAACAATCCATAAAATAGAATTGGGAATAAAATTACATTTTAATGCAACGAATACTGCTGTAAAAGCCCCCATAATATATTGACCAGGTGTTCCAATGTTAAATTCCCCGCATTTGAATGCAAATGCCACTGAAAGTCCTGTCATCATAATAGGTACTGCCAAATAGAAAACTTGTCCTAAGCTTTTAGCACCTCGATAAAAACCACCTGTTAAAAGAAGTTTTAATCCTTCCAAAGCATCACCTGGATTTGCAATTAAAATAATGATAAATCCAAATAAAAGCCCTAATGCAATAGCAATCAATGAAGAAGCAAAAGATTTTGAACCTTCCTTTTTTAACAATAATGATATTTTATTTTTCATATCCTTCACCTCTCTTTGATCCTGCCATATAAAGTCCTAATTCTTTGACATCAATATCTTTAGGATTTAAATCAGCAACAATTTCTCCTTCATACATAACAAGAATACGATCACTCACATTCATGACTTCATCCAATTCCAAAGATACTAATAAAACCGCTTTATTCATATCACGATGTTTAACTAACTGTGAATGAATAAATTCGATAGCGCCAACATCCAATCCTCTTGTTGGCTGAACTGCAATTAATAAATCAGATTGACTGTCAATTTCTCTAGCAATAATCGCTTTTTGTTGATTTCCTCCAGACATTCCTCTAGCAATTGACTTTCCACCTTCACCAGAACGAACGTCAAACTTTTCAATCAATCCATCAGCATAAGTATTCATTTTATCAAAACGGATAAAACCATGATTTTGAAATTCGGGTTTATCGTAATTTCTTAAAATCATATTTTCTGCTAAAGTGTAGTCTAATACCAAACCATGTTTATGTCTATCTTCAGGAATATGAGCCATACCTTTATCACTACGTCTACGAATAGATGCCTTTGTAATATCCTCACCTTTTAAATAAATATGTCCTTTTTGAATAGGAATCATTCCTGTCAAAGCATAAACAAGTTCACTTTGACCATTACCGTCAATTCCTGCAATACAAACAATTTCCCCTCTTTTAACTTCAAAAGAAATATTTTTTAAAATATCTTTATGAGCAGTTTTAGGATGATAAGTCAAATTCTCTACCTTTAAAACTTCATCACCTAATTTTGGTTCTGCCTTTTCTACATTAAAGTTAACTTTTCTTCCAACCATTTTTTCAGAAAGTTCTTCTTTTGTAACATCAGCCACATTCACTGTATCAATGTATTTTCCTTTACGTAAAATAGTACAGCGATCTGCTACAGCCTTAATCTCATTAAGCTTATGAGTAATAAAAATAATCGATTTTCCTTCTTTAATGAGACCTTTCATAATATGCATCAGTTCATCAATTTCCTGTGGCGTTAACACAGCCGTAGGTTCATCAAAAATAAGAATATTATTATCTCTAAACAACATTTTTAATATTTCAACACGTTGTTGCATACCTACTGTAATATCTTCAATATAAGCATCAGGATCAACGTTTAAATGATATTTATGAGATAACTCCATTACTTTTTTTCGAGCTTCGTTTGTTTTTAAAAGTCCAAATTTTGAATTTTCAACCCCTAAAATAATATTCTCTAATACAGTAAAATTATGAACAAGTTTAAAATGCTGATGAACCATTCCTATTGCATATTTATTTGCATCATTAGGATTATTAATTTTGACTTCTTGGCCATTGATTTTAATCATACCTTCATCAGGCTGATAAAGTCCAAACAAAATACTCATTAATGTTGATTTTCCAGCACCATTTTCCCCTAATAGTGCATGAATTTCTCCCTGCTTAACTTGTAGAGTAATATTATCATTAGCCTTAATACCAGGGAATTCTTTTGTAATATTTAACATCTCTATTGCATAATTCAAAACACTCACCTCTTTTTTTAGCAATATCTTTTAAAAAAGAGTAGGCATCTCACCTACCCCTTTTCTCACTGTTATTCATAAGAAACTGTAACATTTGTTAATACATCTTTTAATTCTTTTGTATTTGGATCACCTTTCGCGTTTTCATCAACATCCTCGCTACTTATAATTTTTATAGATCCATTTTTAACTGATTCAAAAATTTTATCATAATCATTTTTTGTAAATTTCTTAAATCTTGAGAAATCATCAGATAAACCAACATAATCTCCTTCAGCATTTAAAACATGTAATCCACCTTCAAATTCACCAGCATAAAAAGCAGCAATTTCATCAGAAACAGATTTCTTAACACCTTTCATAGCTGAAGTTAAAACAGTTTGACTTGCATCTTTTTGATCACTATCAACACCAATAGTCATTTTATTTGTCTGTTCAGCAGCAGCAAAGACTGAGTTACAGATTTGACCACCACAAGAGAAAATAATTTCAGTATCTGTATTATACCATCCAGCAGCTTTTGACTGAATATCAGGTGATTCATTAAATGTTCCAGTATATGTATATTTTACATCAACATTAATTCCTAATTCTTTAGCGGCATCATTAGCTCCTTGTAAATATCCATAACCATAGTTAATAACTGAAGGCAATGCAATACCTCCTATGAATCCTAGTTTTGTATAACCTTCTTTGACAGCAGCATATCCAGCTAAATATCCTGGTTGTTCTTCTTCATATTTAACACAATAAACATTTTTTGCTGGCTCAGCAGGTTTTTCATCAGCTTCTGCAGGTGTTGCATCAACCAAAATAAAGCTTATATCAGGGTATTCATTTTGAATATTAGCAATTGTCTGGTTAAATTTAAATCCAGGACAAACGATGATTTTAGCACCATTATCAATCGCATTTTCAATCTGCTGAGTATAACCAGCAGTATCAAAACTTGATGGCTTATAATACTTGTATGTTACCTTATTTTTTTCACCATATTCTTCAACAGCTTCCCATGCAGATTGGTTAAATGATTTGTCAGAGATTGTTCCCTGATCAGTAACAAGTGCAATTTCATAACCATCTTGATTCTTTCCTTCAGAATCTCCTCCATCGCTTCCGCATCCTACTAGCATCATTGATAATGCCAATAAAGACACAAACATTTTTTTCATATCTTGTTTTCCTCCTTTAACATTCTAACCATATTTTAACATTATTTTCACAAAATAAAAAGAGAAAACGACAAATATCTTTATATTCGTCATTCTCCCTTTTTTAGAATATTTTATTTTTATTGATATATTCAATGTTTTTTATAAATCTTCTTCATGATATTGTCGAATATAAACTTCACGAGGTTTACTACCAAGCTGTGGTCCAATAACCCCTTCTTCTTCCAAACGGTCAATAATACGAGCTGCTTTATTATAACCTATTCTAAATTTACGTTGTAATAAAGATGTACTGGCCTTTTGAGCCTGAATAACAAATTCTCTACATTTTTCGTATTCTTCGTCTTCTTCATCAAAGTCATCACTTCCCTGTGTTGAGGAAATAGACTTGACATTGACATATTTGTCTTCATAAACCACTTCTTGTTGAGAAGAGACATAATGAACAATGGCTGACACTTCTTCATCACTTACAAAACACCCTTGAACACGCATTGGCGAAGATGATCCCATTGGTGAAAAAAGCATATCCCCTTTTCCTAATAGTTTTTCTGCTCCAGATGTATCCAAAATTGTACGTGAATCAATGCTTGATGACACTGCAAAAGCTATACGTGATGGTATATTGGCCTTAATGACACCTGTAATAATATCTGTAGAAGGTCTTTGAGTCGCAACTATCAAATGAATACCAGCTGCTCTAGCCATTTGTGATATACGCATAATACAATCTTCAACATCTTTACTGGCAACCATCATTAAATCAGCAACTTCATCTAAGATAATAACATGATAAGGTAAAATTTCTTTTGGTTCATCAGTATGATCTTCATTATATGTTTTCGCAAATTCATTATATCCTTGGATATTTCTTGCATTTACACTTGCAAACAAATCATAACGTCTTTCCATTTCAGCAACGACTTCTCGTAAAACTGCAGCTGCTTTTTTAGGATCAGTAACAACAGGTGCCAACAAATGAGGAATTCCATTATAAATAGATAATTCAACTTTTTTAGGATCGACTAAAATCAATTTCACCTCATCTGGTTTAGCTCGCATCAAAATAGATGAAATAATTGTATTGACACAAACAGATTTCCCTGAACCTGTTGCCCCTGCAATTAATAAATGAGGCATTTTATCCAATTGTGCAAAAACAGGTTTCCCAGACACATCTTTTCCTAATGCTACAACAAGTGGATTATGCTGATATTTTGAATTTGATAATAAACTTTTTAAAACATCTTTAAAACCAACCATTGCTGCGCTTTGATTAGGAACTTCAATTCCAACATAAGGTTTCCCTGGTATAGGAGCTTCAATTCTAATATCTGCCGTTGCTAGTGCTAATTTGATATCATCTTGTAACTGTAAGATTTTATTAACACGTGTACCAATTTCCAATTTCAATTCATACTTTGTAATTGTCGGTCCTATAAAAGCATTTTCTATTGTTGCATTGACCCCAAATTGTTTAAGAACATTGGTTAATCTTGCAGCGTTCTTGTTTGCTGCACTCTTTTCTTTAGAAACATTATGCGTTGATCTTGTTGACAACAATGATAGTGGCGGTAACTGATAGTGTGATAAATCTGTTTTCTTAGGTGGCTCTATGTAAGATTCTTGAGGACTATCCTTTTCTTCTTTGATTTTTAAAGGTTTTTTTTCTTTAATATCTAATTTCATATTATCTTGATCAAATTCAAAAGTACTTGTCATTTCTGGATCAATCTTTTCTTCAACATCATCAAAAGCAGAATCAGGAAAAAGAGGAATTTCTTTATCTTTTGACAAGAAATCAAAGAAATGAGATTTCTTTTTTAAAACAATTGTTTGTACTGGTGTTTCTTCTTGTTTAGATACTTTTGGCTTTTTCTTCTTTGTTTTTTGATGTTGAAAATAAAGTTTACTAAAAATCAACGCCAAACCAATAATCAAAATAATAATTGATAAAATCAACGCACCTAAACTTTCAAACAGCGAACTAAAAACACCATATAAACAAATGCCAATAAATCCACCTTTATTCATCTGTTGACTCTGAAGATATGTAGAAATAACCCCCATTCCACTTGCCTGTGGCTGACTAGGAATAGAAGCAATAGTCAACATACTGATAAAAATCGCATAAATACCAATTGCTTCTGGTCCATTCAAACGTGGAATTTGAGCCTTACATAATATATATATACAGACGACAAGAAGTGCTAAATAAACAACACCGTATAAATTTCCGGTTAAAAAAGCAACACAATTATGAATTCCCTGTCCAATAAATCCCAATCGTAAAGCTGATACAATAATAGCAAAGATCACAAATAAAATAATAATTCTCAAACGTAACTTTTCTTCCAAAATCTGATTCTTAGATTTTTTTGAACGCTTTGTTTTCGCCATTATGCTCACCTTCTTTCATTTTTCCATTATAACAAAATCTCACATTAATGAAAAGAAAAAGCAAGATTTCTCTTGCCTATATCTCGACAACAACACCAATAAAAACAGGTTTCTTGCCAGTTTCCTTTATAATATATTTCATTGACTGTTCTTTCATCATACTTCTTATTTCAGCAATTTCCATATCAGGATTATCTTTTAACTGACTAACAACTTTTTCACAAATTTCAATAACATGCTTAATAACATATTCAGAATCTTTTAAATAAACAAATCCTCGACTTTGACAATCCGTTTGAGCAACAATTTCTTTTGTTTCTCGTGATATTGTTAGTCCAACAATGACCACTCCATCATTTGCTAATTGAATACGATCATCAATGACCTTTTCACCAACATCACCAATACCGATACCATCAATCATGACATCATCAATCTCATACACATCACGACTTTGTAATAATTCTCCCTTTTCAAATGTTACACGTTCCCCATTATCCATAATAATGATATGCTTATCAGGGATTCCCATATCTTTGGCAATTTGTTGATTAAAGATAAAATGCTGATATTCACCTTTCATTGGAATATAGTATTTTGGTTTAAATATTTGAATAATAACTTTAAGATCTTCTTTTGATGCATGCATAGAAAATAAATCTTTATTTTTTAACAGATGAACATGTGCATCTGTTTTATATAATCCATTATGTGCTTTATTAGCAATCTTTTCAGTACCTGGCAAGACTGGTGAAGCAACAATAAATGTATCACCTTTTCTTAATTTCAATAAGTCATCTCCACCATCAATAATATCACAAATATCATGATAGATACGACGTGGACTACCACTTAACAAGATAACATAGTTACTGTCATATTGTGGCTGACCAATTTTTTCTTTATCACCTAATAATGAATCAGGTACATTTAAAACAGGTTTTTTAGACCTTTGAGCAATTCTCAATAAACTATTTGTATTATCATATTTATCACGTCCATAAAAAACGATTTGACGTTTGTATTTTTTTGTAAGTTCAATAATTTCCTGAGTTCTAAAGACATTTTGCGCATAACTAGAAATAATGATTCTTTCATAGCTATCTTCAAATATATGATCAATCTTATTTGTCAGTTTATGATTTGGAGAAGTATATCCATCATGTTTAGCACCTGATGATTCAACTAATAATGCCAAAACACCTTTCTTACCAATTTCCATCATTTTTTGAATATCACATTGAAATTCCTTTGGAGCACCAAAATCAATAATAAATTCACCACTATAAACAAGATAACCATAACTTGTCCAAAGTGCTACTCCAACACTTCCAGGAATAGAATGTGTCACTGGGAAAAATTCAACAGGAACACCTTCGATATCAATAGAAGCATTACGATGAACAGCATGTAAATCCAAATCAATTTTTACATGATTATGACGTTGAAAACGTTCTATCATTTGTTTGATTAAAAGTGCTGTTAATTGTGGTGCATAAACAGGAGCATGAATGCTTTGAAGTAAATAAGGCAGTGCTGCCATAGCGTCATCATGACCATGTGTTATGATAATTGCCACAACCTGATCAGCTCTTTCTTCTAAATATGTAAAACTAGGAATGATGATATCAACACCTAGTTTATCTGAATCAGGGAATCGAAATCCTGAATCTATTATAAAAATTTTATCATTAATTTCAAAACAATACATACTTTTACCCATTTCAGCTTGTCCACCCATAGGTATAAACTTTATGACATCATTTTTCATTTTTTCACCCTTTCTTTTCATGATTACTCTTTAATATCATTATACATTTGTTTTCTCTTTGTGTATAGATGTTTTCAAAAGTATGAATATCATATCATATTATATTCATGGCTTCAAATTATTTTTTCTGATAATTTTCTATAAGCGACTCTAACTCTTGTTGCAATTGTGGTGTAATACTTGTCAAAGGACTTCTTAATATATTTTGAATATAACCCATTTCACTTAAAATATACTTTACTGGAGCGGGATTTGGTTCTTTGAAAAGAAATTGGCTTAAAATCTTCAAATGTGCATCATCATATTGTTTTCTTTTTTGCATAATTCTTTCAATTAACGGATAATCAATATGACTTGCCACTGAAATAAGACCATCAATATGATATTGTAAACCTTCCAACAAAAGATGATCATCACCTAAATAAACTTTAAAATGCGGTAATGCTTTTTTTATTATTTTGATGTCATCTAATGGTCCACATTGTTTCATTCCAATAATATTTTGATGCTTTGTTGCTAATCGAATGACAGTGGAAGGCGTAATACCAACTCCACAACGACTTGGAATATTATAAATCATTATTTTCTTATCTGTTGAAGCTCCAATCATATCAAAGTGCCTATAAATTCCTTCCTGATTCGGTTTTATATAATAGGGAACGATAACTAAAAAAGCATATATAGTCTGATTATCTTTATACATTTGAATATGTCTAATAACTTCGGCTGTACAATTTGAACAGATTCCTATAATAACACGAATATGTGGATATTTATCTAATATTCTTTCTACTAATACTCTCCTTTCTTCAAGCTTTAGTGTAGATGTTTCACCTGTTGTCCCACACAAAACAAAAGATTTGTTACCTTCATGTATCAATTTATCTAACAAACGAAATAATCCTGGATAATCAATAGACTGATCTTGATTGAATGGTGTTATTAAAGCTGTAAAGATTTCTTTCATTTAAATCTTCCTATACCCTAATAAAAAAGGTTGATTTTGCTGATGTTTCAATGCGAAATGTAATGTATCTAATACTTTATCTTTAGCCGCAATCATGCTTTGTGGCTTTCTTTGATAATCGTCTTGAAACATAGGAACAAAATAAAAATTTTTCTTATTAAAAAGCGAAAAAAGATGAACACCACTGTTAGATAGAATATCATTTGAATAAACCCCTAATACAATCGGAATTTGATTACGTAAACATGATTTAACCAACATTGTTACACAATTATCATTAATACCTAAATCTATTTTATTTAAAGTCGTAGCATCACAAGGATAGACAAGTACAGCATCCAACTGTGGTTTTGGTCCATAGACTTCAGCCTCTTGAATCGTTGTATGAATATCTTTATGAGTAATTTCTTTAATCTTTTCTTCTAGCTCTTCATGTGTATAAAAACGAGTATCTAGTTGATGCACATGTGGCGTTATAAAAACTTCTACATCATAATGTTGACAAACTTGTTTTAAAACTTCCAGCATATCATTCATACTACAAAATGAACCTGTTACAGCAAAACCAATTTTATACATTTTTCATCTTCTCCTTCATAAAATCTGTCATCATCCTACCAGCATACCCATATGCATATTTACTAGGAATAGATGGCAAGATAATACTATTGAAACCTTTTGATAATGCATAGTGATGATCTACACCATATGGATAGGAAGCAATGTCAAGAATCATCATAGATGTTGGGGCCTGATCAAGCTTAGATGATGTCACTACCTGCGATGGAATTGTATTAATCAAAACATCACAATCACTTAAATCCATATGATCCAAATGATACGGTTTAGCTCCTGTTTTTTCAATGTCTTCAAAAAGCTGACGATTTCTTATTCCTACATGAACATAGGCTTGTAAAGCTATGAAATCACGAACAATGACCTGCCCACAATGCCCATACCCCAGCACATGAATTTGACTGTGATATATAGGAAAACGACGATGTGAAATCAAATAGGAAATGACACCTTCAGCCGTCAAAATACTATTTTTATCAATAAAATCTTCCTCATCTAAAAAAGCATAATATTGAAAACCGTATTGTTTAGATAATGCATCTAAATAATCATTATGAATCATTGTTATGATTATTGTCTGTGGATGCAGCTGTTTCCATGTTTTTTCATCAACAATAATTGTATCATGATGTAATAAAAGTCGATTTTTTCGATCAATTCCTTTTAAACCCAAATAAATCATTTGACAATAACGCAAATCTTTCCATTCATCAGTTACATAATATCCATTTTTCACCAATTCTTCCATGACTTCCTGTCCACGTAAATCATCATGATTAACAAAAATCAGCATTCCTAGTCACCTCATTTTAAAATATGAATTATTTTCCAATTGGTGACATTTTCCCATCAATAAAATATGAATAAATTGATGCAAGTGCGGTAAAATAGAATCAATATGATCTTTTCATGTATCTTTATTCTTTTCTATGTTTAGAATTTTCCTTTTTATTTTTTTAAAAAAGTATATAATTTTAAAGAGGTGTCTATATGTCTTATATTTTAATCTTTCTTTCAACATTATTTATTGCTACACGTAAAGATGTGATGTATGAGAATATTACAGGCGTGTCTACATTACCAGAATATCATCTTCTCGTTGTTGTTTATACAATTGTCTGTGCATTTTATTTTGCATATCAGACTTATCGTCATTTTCAATATTTAAATTATTATCCAAAATATATTCCCTATCTTATTGTTTTTACAACTTTCATAATGTGTATTGGTGCCATATGTCCGTATTCAAATGATCAATCATGGCTATCACAACTCCATGTCTATGCTTCGATGATTTCATCACTATTTTTTATTGTGATATTACAAATCTATACACATTATCTTTCTATTCAATATCCATCCATTTACATTCAAACTCACTGGATTTTTCATTGTGGTTTACAAGTGCTGATTATTTTATTTATAGTCAGTGGTCATGTAAGTGGAATCCTAGAAATTCTTTATGTCTTTTTTATTTGTCTATACCTTTTCTTAATTGATCAATATAGAATCAAAGGTGAATCACTGCAATGATTCACCTTTAAAAATAATAATGTTATTATCCATAACCAACGCTATGTAATTCCCATATGCCTTGATTATTTTTAATACAAACATATTGATATCCGGATGCATGATAGTTTCCTATAAATCCAGATGGTATGTTAAAGAATCCTGTATGGAATTCTAGATAAACAACTATAGCGTCCTGATATCCATAATCATTAATAAGTCTATTTTCCGTCTCTTGACTTTCTTTACCATCATAATGAACTCGAGTCACTGTAATCCCGTCTTGACTTATAAAATCAACAGCTTCATTCATAATCAATTGAATCTCGTCATTTTTATGCCTTGTATTATTGAATATATCTCTTTTAATTTCTATAGGCTGATGAATGAATATTGTGATAAGAGAGATTATAACGACTACTGATAATATTATACCTTTTGTTTTCTCCTTCATCTTTTTCCTCCTTATTTACATTCAATATTACAAAAGCAATGTGAAAATATAATGAAAAAAACAAAAATTTTATGAATAACATTAAACTGTTTTTTATAAACAAACATTTTATTCATATTCAGTGATACATAATTAGCATTATTCATTTCATCAAAAAAAGTAAGCCTATAAGCTTATTAAACTCAAAATCTTAGGGACAAAAATAATAAGCCCTATAACAACTGAAGCAATTGCACTTATTAAAACAGCACCTGCTGCAGTATCCTTTGCTATTTTAGCAAGAGGATGATATTCTTGCGTACATAAATCGACAACCGCTTCAATAGCAGTATTGACTAACTCTAAAGAAATAACGAGTCCAAACAACAAAATACAAACTAACCACTCTGTAATAGATAATCGAAAAAGAAAACCACATATAATAACCAAAAACATAAATACTAAATGTATTTTAATATTTCTTTCTTTTTGAATACATTGAATAATACCAGATATAGCATATCCTAAACTTTTATAAAATGGATCTTTGTGCATAGTCTTTTCTCCTTTAAAAAATTATATCATAGAAAAAAAGCAGACTCCACTTTTTTAACAAAAAAACCCTGATAAATCAGGGTCAATGGAGTCAACTTAGTATATTAGACTAGGTGACTCTTTTTTTATTTCTGTAATTCTTGTGGTATGACTATATGCACTCTTTATTATTATGCAAAAAAAGCGCATAAAGCCCCTGTT
>NZ_NFLD01000035.1:0-30624 GCF_002160725.1 Massilimicrobiota sp. An142
TACAAGTCAGTTGCTCTACCAATTGAGCTAAGCCGGCATAAATGGTGGAGGTTAACGGGCTCGAACCGCTGACCCTCTGCTTGTAAGGCAGATGCTCTCCCAACTGAGCTAAACCTCCACATGGCTGGGATAGCTGGATTCGAACCAGCGCAATGACAGAGTCAAAGTCTGTTGCCTTACCGCTTGGCTATATCCCAACAGTGCTTATTTAATATAACAATTTTTTAGAATATAGTCAATATTTTTTAGTGGAAAAGTTGAATTTTTTTCAAATTCAACTTGAAAAAAGATGAATCCATGGATTCATCTATAATTTTAATAATTTTTCTACACTAACAAGCTTTACACATAACACAAAAAGTTCTGTTGCTTGCTTCAATTCATTTAAAGGAGGATATGATGGGGCAATACGAATCACTGAATCATGAGGATCTTTTCCATAAGGGAAAGTTGCACCCGCATCAGTTAAAATAACACCTGCTTCTTTACATTTTTGAACAATATCTTGTGCACAATTGTCCATAGCTTCAAAAGTGATAAAATATCCACCTAATGGATGAGACCATGTTCCAATATGAAATGGTTTTAATTCTTTATCAAAAATATCTAATACCATTTCAAATTTAGGTCTTAATAATTCAGCCTGTTGACTCATATGATGTTTTAAATCTTCGATGCTTTTAAAATATTGGGCATGTCTTAATTGATTTAACTTATCATGACCAATAGATTGAACTGTTAAATGTTTTAAAATATCTTTTTTATTATTAATTGATGTAGCCATAGCCGCTACCCCAGCTCCTGGGAAAGTAACTTTTGATGTTGAACAGAATTCAAACACAAGATCAGGATTTCCTGCTTCTTGACAAGCTTCAAGAATATTTTTGACATGATCTTGATGATGATCATAAAGATGATGAATAATATAGGCATTATCCCAGAAAATTCTAAAATCTGGAGCGGCAGGTTTGAGATGTGCAAATCTTTCTACAACTTCATCAGAATATGTTATTCCTGATGGATTAGAATATTGAGGCACACACCAGATTCCTTTCACTGTTTCATCTTCTTGAACATATTTTTCTACCAGATCCATATCAGGACCATTTTCATCCATAGGAATAGATATCATTTCAATGCCAAAACGTTCTGTAATAGCAAAATGACGATCATATCCAGGCACAGGACATAAAAATTTGACTTTATCTAAATGACACCAAGGTGTATGTCCTAAATATCCATGTGTAAAACCACGACTGATCTGATCAAACATGATTGTTAAACTTGAATTTCCATAAACAATAATATGTTCAGGTGTTGTTTCTAAAATATCTGCAAATAACTGTTTGGCTTCATCAATTCCATCTAATATACCATAATTACAATAATCTTTTTTATCTGTAAAATCATAATGACTATTAATAACATCTAATAAAGGCATAGAAAGTTGAACTTGACTAAAATCAGGTTTACCACGAGCCATATTTAGCTGTAAATGTAAATCTTTCATGTCTTGGTATTGTTTGCTTAATTGTTGATGTAAAGTTTTTAATTCATCTTGATTCATATCTTGATATGCTTTCATTTTTAATCCCCCACTTTGAAGTCATTGTACCTTTTCATTCAATAAATTGCAATCTTTATTCGATAAGAAAAAATATTTATTCATTTGTATGTAATCTATGTAAAATCACAATAAATGTTGTTTTATCCTGGTGACTCGTAGCTAAGATTTCTCCATTATGAATTTGAATAATATTTTTAGCAATCGCTAAGCCTAAACCAGTTCCACCAGTTGATGAAGAACGTGAGGCATCACTACGATAAAATTTATCAAAAATATATGGCAAATCAGCACTATCAATAGGATTTCCATAATTCATAATTTTGATAGTGACAGTTTCTTCATCGTTGATAACTTCAATTTTAATTTTCTTTCCATCCTGTCCATATTTTACTGCATTAGATAAAAGATTATCGAAAACTCTTGCGATTAATTGTCCATCACCTTTAATAAAAAGGTTATTTTGACTTGTCTTGACTTCTGGAATGATATGATATTCTTGAAAAGTAGGATAAAATTCATCAACAATCTGTAAAACCAGCTCACTAATATTGATTGTTGTCATATGAACTTTCACATTCGCTTGATCTAGGCTAGTAAATTCAAATAAATCATCCATCATGCTTTGAAGTCTTTTTGATTTTTCATAAGCCACACTTGAATATTTTTGTATTTCCTCTTTCGTTAATTGCTGGTTATTCTTAATTAACTCTAAATAACCCACAATAGTTGTCAGTGGTGTTCTTAAATCATGAGCAACATTTGTAATTAAATCATTTTTTTGTTTTTCAGCATTTCTTTCAGCATCATAGGCCAAACGTTCATTTTCTTTAAGAATTTCACTTTCTTTTTCCTTATCTCTTAATGTTTTCGCAAGAGCATTAATATTGGCTGCTAATAACCCCAGTTCATCATCATATTTGATAGGGGCTTCGACCTCATAATCACCAGCAGTGACACGTTGAATAGTTCCACTTAAAACATCAATATATTTTAAAGTGATATTCATTAAATCAAAAAAAGTAACTAAAAAAATTAATAAGGAAATAAGAAAAGCAATGATGTATAACCATTCATAAGGTAAATGAAAAACATTGGTATGTTGCAAGATGATCATTAAAGCAACATCACATAAAAATGCAATCAGATAAGCAACAATGATATTAATAAATAAACGCCATCGAAAACTACTGATCAATAATCTTTGTATTTTCTTTATCATAATTCAAATTTATAACCAACACCCCAGACAGTTTTAATGTGTCGAGGATTTCTTGGCTGCCTTTCTATTTTTTCTCTTAATTTTCTAATATGGACCATAATTGTATTATTAGAATTATTTGATTTCATATGCCAGATTTTTTCAAAAATATCTTCAATAGAAAAGACTGTTCCCGGTTGACTTGCTAATAAGACGAGAATTTCATACTCAATGCGTGTTAAAGCTAAGGGCTTTCCATCTAATGTCACTAGCTTTTTTTGTGTATCAATCATTAAATCGGTTGCTTCAATAATATAAGAAGAATGATGAACAGGTTTATTTAAGACATGATAACGTCTAAGTTGTGATTTGACTCTGGCAACAAGTTCCATTGCATTAAATGGTTTACTCACATAGTCATCAGCACCAGTTAATAATCCTTCAATTTTATCATTATCAGCTGTTTTTGCAGAAACAATAATGACAGGAACATTGTATTTTTCTCGAATCATTTTCAATGCTTGAATTCCATCTATTTCAGGCATCATGATATCCAAGATGACAAGATCAATATGATATCGAGGAATATCATCTATAAGGGAAGATGCGTTATATCTTTTTTCAACAGTATATCCTTCTTGGGTTAAATAAATTTCAATTAAATCAGTAATTTCTTTTTCATCATCAACAACAAGAATATGTGGATTTTCCATATAGATCGCCTCCTATGCTTATTATATAGAAAATAATCAAAACGACAATCATTTTTATAAAATAATAGGCTAAAATATATGTTATAATGATGTATAAAAATAGAAAAGGGAGTTTATCATATGAATATCATATTTGAAAAAGCAAGTAGAAAAGATGTGCCAATCATACTACAGTTTATTAAAGATCTGGCACGTTATGAAAAATTAGAAAATGAAGTTATAGCAACAGAAGAATTAATTGAAGAATGGTTATTTGATAAAGAAAAAGCAGAAGTTATTTTTGCGGTTGTTGATCATAAAAAGATAGGTTTTGCTTTATTTTTTCATAATTTTTCAACATTTTTAGGACGTGCAGGTCTCTATTTAGAAGATTTATATATTATGCCAGAATATCGTGGACATGGTTATGGTAAAGCCATGATTAAAGAACTTGCAAGAATTGCAGTTGAACGAGGATGTGGAAGGCTAGAATGGTGGTGTTTGGATTGGAATCAGTCAAGCATTGATTTTTACCTTTCATTAGGTGCAAAAGCCATGGATGAGTGGACTGTTTATCGTATAACAGGTGAATCTTTAAGAAAATTATCAGAATAATAAGAAAAAATAATTGCTTTGATAAATAATTTTTGCTAGAATAAGAAAGGGCACTCAGGCTTTCCGCTGGAGTGCATTTTTATTTGAGAAAGGAGATAGTGAAAATGGCTAAATTTATATTTGTGACAGGTGGAGTTGTTTCGGGATTAGGAAAAGGATTGACAGCTGCATCTTTAGGGAGATTGCTTAAACAAAGAGGATTAAAAGTCTTTATGCAAAAGCTTGATCCTTATATTAATGTGGATCCGGGAACAATGTCGCCATTTCAACACGGTGAAGTGTTTGTCACTGCTGATGGTGCCGAAACAGACTTGGATTTAGGACATTATGAACGTTTTATTGATGAAGAATTGAATCGTAGTTCATCTATTACAACAGGAAGAATTTATAGCGATGTCATTTCTAAAGAACGTCGTGGAGATTATTTAGGGGCAACAGTTCAGGTTGTTCCTCATATTACCAATGAAATCAAGGCAAAGATTTATGCAGCTGCTAAAAGCAGTCAAGCAGATATTGTGATTACTGAAATAGGTGGAACTGTTGGTGATATCGAAAGTTTGCCTTTTATTGAAGCCATTAGACAAGTCCGTTTAGATATAGGATATAAAAATACTCTTTATATACATACAACATTACTACCTTATATTGGAGCAAGCCATGAGGTCAAAACCAAACCAACACAACATAGTGTTAAAGAACTAAGAGGATATGGTATTCAGCCAGATATTATTGTTTGTCGTAGTGAAAAACATATTGATCAGGAATTAAAAGAAAAAATTTCTTTATTCTGTAATGTCCCAGTAGAAGCTGTTATTTCTAATTATGATGTTGATGTTTTATATGAACTGCCAATGATGTTATTGGAACAGCATATGGATGATTTGGTATTGGATCATTTAAGAATAGAAGCTCCAAAAGCTGATATGACTGAATGGCAACAGCTTATTCAACGTGTTAAAGGTCTTAATAAAGAATTAACAATCAAGATGGTTGGAAAATATGTACAATTACCAGATGCTTATTTATCAGTCAATGAAGCTTTACGCCATGCAGGTTATTATGAAAATAGTACCGTACATATTGATTGGATTAATGCTGAAGACATTAATGATGAAAATGTAGGAGACATGTTAAAGGGAGCAGATGGTATCTTGGTTCCTGGTGGCTTTGGACAACGTGGTATTGAAGGAATGATTAAGGCTATTCGCTTTGCAAGAGAAGAAAAGATTCCATTTTTAGGTATTTGTTTAGGAATGCAATTGGCTTCTATTGAGTTTGCAAGACATGTCTGTGGACTTCAAGATGTCAATTCTATTGAATTTGATGAGATGTGTGCAACACCATTAATTCACTTAATGAGTGATCAGACATTAAACGATATGGGTGGTACACAAAGACTAGGAAATTATGATTGTGAGTTATTAAAAGGAAGTCGTGTTCATGAACTATATGGCAAAGACTTGATTCAACAAAGACATAGACATCGTTATGAATTCAATAATAAATATAAAGAAATTCTTGAAGAACATGGATTAATTGTATCTGGGAAAAATCCAGAAAGAGATCTTGTGGAAATTATTGAATTAGAAAATCATCCATATTTTGTAGCTTGTCAATTCCATCCAGAATTTGCTTCACGTCCAAATCGTAGTGAACCTATCTTCCAAGGATTTATCACAGCTGCATGTCATAAGAAATATCAAGAAGAGAGCACTCAAAACTGAGTGCTTTTTATGTGGGTTTCAAAGGAGAATTTATGATTGGTATTGTCAGAATAAAAGGAATAATGTTGCATTTTTATATGAAGAATATAATCTTTTTTGATTATTTATTTCTTTATATAATAAACATAGAGGGGAGGTAGAGAAAATGCGATTATATTCTATAATGAAAGATTTTTTTGAACAAGCAACCTACCTCTCAGTTGAATACTTTACAACAAAATATGGTGTATCTAAAAGAACTATTCAAAAAGATATTTCTTATTTAATGCGTATTTCTCCTCGCAAAGGTTTTAGATTACATATGAAAAGAGGAGAAGGATACTTATTAGAAGTCACGAATAAAGTGCTATTAGATGATTTTTTAGATACTTTAAATGAAGGTTTTTTTGTTCCAACAAAAGAAAGACCAGCACAGATTTTATCTTTTCTTTCTATTCAAGATGGATTTGTTTCAATGGATAAGATAGCTGAGTTTCTTCAGGTATCAAAAACAGTTATCAAAAATGATATGGAAGATGTAGAGAAACTGGCACAACGTTATCATATTCTCATTGAACGTAAACATCATTATGGAGTAAGAATTCATGGGCTTGAAAAAGATATCAAAGCTTATTTAACAGATGAATATTTGAATCAGGATTTAGTTGTTCAAACAGCTGTTAATGATGTTGTGAAAGACTTTAAGCTCGTAGAAGATGCCTTTATAGATTTATTGATACATGAGAATTTAAATGTGAATTATAATGAATTGTTAAATATTACCGAGTATTTAAAGGTGATGATTTATCGTGCAATCCTGAATCATGAAAGAAAAGAAGGAGAAATTCAGGGAAATGATACATTTCATCGTATTGTTAAAGAGATTACTCAATTACTTCAGAACATATATCAGGTTGAGTTTAGTCGAGCAAGTATTGATGACTTCATAGTCATTTTGAATAAAAATGTTAGAAAACGCATAGAAAATGTTGGTTTTAGTGATACTTTGGAAAATGACATTAATGAATTTCTAAGCAAGATAGATAAGATTTATCAGACAAATTTTTTACAAGATGCAGACTTTAAAAAGTTTTTGTTATCGCACGTGACTTTGCTAATTGACCGATTGCGAGATAAGATTTCTTATAAAAATGAATTAGCAAATAAATTAAGCATCACAAATCCTATGATTTTTAATATTGCGATTCAATTCTGTGATATGTTATCAGAAAAATATAATGTTCAATCAACTTTTGATGAGATTGGTTTTGTAGCAATGCATTTTGCTGGACATATGGAAAAAGAAAAACAATTAAAATTACAATCATATAATCGCATTGGTGTTGTCTGCTCTTCTGGTGGTGGGAGTGCCTACATGATTAAATTACAGATTGAATCTTTATTCCCTAACGCAACAGTGCAGACATTCTCTTTTTTGCAGAAAAATGATTTATTGGCTTATAAACCTGATTTGGTTTTTACCGTTTTGCCTTTGTCATTTGATGTCCAAGTTCCGGTGATTTATATTAAAGAGTTGTTAGATGATAAAGATTTGATTCGTATTAAACAGATTCTGCAAACAGATGAATATGATCCGTATACATTGATTCATGATGAACCACCTTATGCAGCTTTCTTTTCTAAAGATTTTTTCAAAATTGTGAAGGAAGATAACTATGAGCGATTAATTTATACTATGGCACAAGAACTGGAAGAGAAAAAATATGGAAAAGAAGGATTTACAGATATGGTTATGCAACGTGAATCTTTTGTGAGTACGATATATTTTAATGGTATTTGTATACCCCATCCAATTGAAACAGATGCTTTAAAAAACATGATTTCAGTCTGTGTTCTAGAAAATCCTTTTTTCTGGAATGAAAAAGAAGTTAAGATTGTTTTTATGATATGTTTGAAAAAAGATCAGATAGAAATGTATAAGGTGTTGACAACGCAGTTATATAAGTTGATGCAGGAAAAAAAGTATGTTGATCGTATTTTTCACGTAAAATCATTTGAAGAATTGATGGCCGTTATGAAGGAGTTAGGAGGTGTTAATCATGAATAGTCAATTGTTAAAAAAATTAAGTGATGCTGATAGTATTGCTTCTTGTGAAGATGAAGTTAGAGAAATACTTTATCAGGAATTAAAAGAAGTCTGTGACGATATTTCTTGTGATGCACTAGGCAGTCTTATATTTCATAAACGTGGAACGGATGAAAATGCTTTGAAGATCATGATATGTGCACATATGGATGAGGTCGGTTTTATTGTACGACATATTTCTGATATTGGATTTCTTTATGTAATGGCTGTTGGTGGTGTTTTGGATAAGAGCAAAGAAATGCAAATTGTTAGAGTCACAACGGAAGATGGTCAAAAAATAGAAGGTTTATTAAATGTTACAAAAGATGATGAAGGCCATATCAAAGAAATGTATATAGATATTGGTTGTGATACGCGTGAAGAGGTAGAGGCTTTAGGAATTGAAGTTGGAAATATGGTTTGTTTTGCCAGTCAAATGCGCTCACTCTCATCGCAGCATGTATATATGGGCAAAGCTATGGATGATCGTAGTGGATGTTATGTCGTTGCTGAAACGCTAAAGCACCTATCACATGATACAAAAAATGATCTTTATTTTGTTGCAACAAGTAGCGAAGAAGTAGGATTACGAGGAGCGCAAACAGCAACTTATCAAATTGATCCAGATGTGGTTTTTGCTGTGGATGTTGCGAATAATCCGGAGCTAGTCAAAAATTATACCAATCATCGTTTGATTGGAAAAGGTCCAATGCTTGTCCATTATGACAAGACTATGGCGCCTAATCGTCAATTGATTCGTTATGTAAAAGCAGTTGCGAATAAGCATCAAATTCCTTACCAAAATGATATGCTTAGTGGTGGTGGAACGGATGCAGGACAGGCTCATTTACAAAAAGGTGGACGTTTGGCGATGGTTTTGGGTATTCCACTTCGTTATTGTCATGGAGCTTATTCAATGGTTCATGCTGATGATTTGGACCATCTGGTAGAATTGTTAGTTCATTTGCTACAGAGTGATGCAAAAGAATATAGGAATATGACAGATTATTTGGGAGGAAAGTAAAAATGACAGAAATGGAAAAAAGTATTATTGGGATGATTTCATCTGCTGGGCAAAGTAAAGCTAAAGCATTTGAAGCATTAAAGAAAGTGAAAACTGGAGAGTATGATGAAGCAAGAAAATTGCTTGAAGAAGCTAGGGAAGCTGATGTTCAAGCACATACGATCCAGACAAAGCTTATCCAGGCAGAAATGTCAGAAAATGGAGATAAGCCAGAAGTTGGGTTATTAATGGTTCATGCACAGGATCATTATATGACTTCTCAATTAGCAAGAGATCTAATTGAGGAATTAATAAATGTATTTGAAGCAAAGGAGGGGAAATAAGATGAAAATTGTATTATGTTGTGCTGGAGGTTTTTCAACAACTATGCTTATGGATAGTATGAAAAATACTGTAAAGAATAGTGCTAAATTAGATGAAAAGGATTTTGAATTTGTGGCTATTCCAGTTGATATTTTACAAAGTGAAGTTGAAACTTGTGATGTATTAGTTATTGGACCTCAAATCGCTCATAAATTGGACTATATTAAACCAATTATTGAACCATACAATATTCCATATGTTATTGTTGATCAGGATACTTATGGAAAAATGGATGGAGCAACTGTTTTGAAAAAAGCACTTGTTGAAAGAAAAAAAGCAGATATGAAAAAATAGGGAGTGGGTGAATGTATGTTTGACAAATTTGAAGCATTTATGAACAAGTATTTAACTCCACTAGCAAACAAGATGGATAAACAAGTTCATTTAAGTGCTGTAAAAAAAGCTATGGTTGCAATGACTCCGTTGTTGATTATTGGGAGTTTCTGTTTGATTCCAGAAGCTATTCCAAATATGATTGGAGAAAACAACCCAGTATCACAATGGATTTTAAACAATCTTGATATTATTTATATTCCATATAATGTTGGTATGGGATTAATGTCTTTATATGTATCAGTAATTATCGCATATCATCTTGCAAATTCTTATAAGCAGGATGTTCCTGGAAGTGTCAGCATGGGATTAATTGCCTTTTTAATGATGACAGTTCAATATACTGAAGATGGTGGAATTGATACAACTTATTTTGGAACAAAAGGTTTATTTGCAGCAATGTTTGCATCATTGATTGCAGTAGAACTTTATCGTTGGTGTAAGAAAAAGAAATTTACTATTAGAATGCCTGAATCAGTTCCGGATTTCGTATCACGTTCTTTTGAAATGATTCCTATTTCAGTTATTGTTATTGGATTTTTCTTAATTATTCGTATTTTATGTGTCAATGTATTTAATACAATGCCACCACTTATCTTTACGAATTTATTAGCACCTCTAGTTGGTTCTATGGACAATCCATTTGCTTATACATTCTTGAAGATGCTACATTGTTTATTATTCTTCTTTGGTATTCATCCATCAGTATTAAGTCCAATTACAAGTCCAATTTCAACTCAATTCTTAGCAGAAAATATTGCAAATTATCAAGCAGGAGTTGAAATGACACACTTCTTTACACCTGGACCTGAATCAGCATTTGGTAACTTTACAGGAACAGGAGTTACATTTGGATTAGTACTTTGGTGCTTATTATCTAAGAATAAAGCTTTAAAACAAATTGGTGGAGTAGCACTTATTCCAGCATTGTTTGGAATTAATGAACCAATCTTATTTGGAGCACCAATTGTATTAAATCCTGTATTCTTTATTCCATATGTTATTTGTGGAGGTATTATAGGAAGTTTAGGGGGATGGGCTCAATATCTTGGTATTATGAGTTGTTCATTCTTTACACCTCCATATGTTGGAGTTTTCCTAGAAGGTTATTTAACGAATATGGACTTTATGTCTATTGTTGTTAATGCAGTACAGATGATTCTTTCTATTATTGTATGGTATCCATTCTTTAAAATGTATGAACAACGCTATGGAAAACAAGATGAAAAGACTAATGATAATTCATTATTGACAAAAGAAGATGAAGATATCTTAAATGATTTAGATTTAGACTTTTAATGATAAGGCAAGCAAAAGCTTGCCTTTCTATCTAGGAGGTAAATAATATGGCCAAAAGAATAGAAAAAGTGCAAGATTTTCTAAAGAATCAAAAACTTGATGCTTTATTAATTCAAAGCAAAACTATGAAAAAATGGATGTCAACAATGTTAGGAAGTGGGTGTAAGGTTCTTATCACTCAACAACATGGATATTTAATTCTGGATGGACGTTATATAACTGAAGCGAAAGAAACTGAGTTTGATTTAGAAATCAGACTTCATAATCCTCATACGACAGGAAAAAGTTATTTATATGCAGTAGAGAACATATTAAAAGAAGAGCATTGTCAATCATTAGGTGTAGAGGCTAGTGAAGTATTGGTTAAAGATTATCAAAAACTACAGACATTGGATGTAGATATTCATTTATTTGATGAGGAAATTACGAATTTAAGAATTGTTAAGGATGATAGTGAAATTGTTGCTATGCAAAAAACGATTTCTTTGACAGATGATGTGTATGCAAAAGTATTACAACATATTCGAATAGGAATGACAGAATATGAAATAAGTGCCTTGGTTCAATATTATGCAATTGCTGCTGGAGCTCAGCAAATGTCTTTTGAAACGGTTGTTACAAGTGGAGAAAGAACTGCTTTGCCACACGGACGACCAACATCACGTAAGGTCAAGGCTCATGAGCCAATTATGATTGATTTTGGAATTCAATATCAAAATTATCAGTCAGATATGACGCGTGTTTGTTTTATTGGTGAGCCATTGCCTCAATATAGAAATATTTATGATTTGGTTTTAAAGGCACAATTAACGGGGTTAGAGGCTATTCGTGCAGGCGCAAAGGCATGTGATGTAGATCGTGCAGCTCGCCAAGTCATTGAAGAAGCAGGATATGGTGAATATTTTGATCATGGTCTTGGACATGGAATAGGGGTAACAGATAGTGGTGAAGGACCCATTTTAAATAGTCAAAGTCAAACAATTCTGCAAAATGGCATGATGATGTCTTGTGAACCAGGAGTTTATGTTCCTGGTTTAGGAGGTATTCGTATTGAAGATGATGTTGTCATCATTGATGGGAAAGGTGTTCCAATGAATAAGACACCAAAAGATTATATAATATTGGAGGAAAAATAAATGAAATATGATTTTGATGAAATTCATAATCGTTTGGGAACATATTGTACACAATGGGATTACATAGAAGATCGTTTTCACAAAAAAGATTTGATTCCTTTTTCGATTTCTGATACAGATTTTATTGTTCCAAAACCTATAACAGATAAAATTCATGAAGTTGCCAATCATCAGATTTATGGATATACCAGATGGAATCATCATGATTTTAAATCATCTATCACAACTTATTTTCAAAGGCGTTTTGATACTCATATTGAGGAAGATTGGATTTTGTATAGTCCAAGTGTTATGTATTCAGTTTCACTGTTAATTCGTTTGCTGAGTCAACCACATGATAAAGTCTTGACGATGAATCCAATGTATGATGCATTCATCAATGTCATTTTAGAAAACGATAGAGAATTAGTTTCACATCATTTGATAAAAACAAATGGAACCTTTGAAATTGACTTTGAAGTATTTGAACAGCAAGCATCTCAATGTCAAATATTACTTTTATGTTCGCCACATAATCCAACGGGTAGAATCTGGCGTGATGATGAAATAAAAAAAATGATTGAAATATGTAAAAAATATCAAGTTAAGATGATTTCAGATGAAATACATATGGATATTCAAATTAAAGATCAAAAACATCAGCCGTTGTTGAAATATCTCAATGAATATGATGAAATGTATACTGCGAGTTCTTCAAGTAAAACTTTAAATACACCAGGTTTGATAGGATCTTATGTAATAATTCCTAATGAAAAAGTAAGAGATGCTTTTGTGGGTGTAACGCGAAGAAGAGATTTTTTGAACTCAGCAAGTATTTTCGGTATGTATGCAACAATGATTGGTTATACACAATGTGATGATTATATTGATCAATTAAATGAATATATTCGTGGGAATATGGAATTAGTGGAAAACTTTATTCATGATTATTTACCGGATTTCCATTTTCAAAGACCTGAAGCTACTTATTTAGCTTGGATTGATGCTCGAGATGTTCCTTTTACTAGTGATGAAATTCAGGAAGCTTTAGTAAATATCGGTGGTGTTGCTATTATGAAAGGTGAGACATATGGTGAAAATGGAACAAAATATTTGAGAATGAATTTAGGATGTCCACGTGCTAAAGTACAAGAAGGATTAAATCGCTTTAAAAAGGCAATGGATGCCTTATATCATAAGTAGGAGGATTGTTTTATGCGTCAATTATGGAAAAAATTAACATTTTGGGTTGATCGAAAGCCTTCCAAAGTCAATTTTTCAACACGTTTAATTGCTTATGCTCTAGATTGGGCAATTGGTGGAATTATTGCAGGCTTACCGGCAGTGGCTATTTATGGTTTGGTTACTGATCGTAGTGATATGTTCAGTGATTTATACGTTTTTCCCTCTTTAGGATATTCAGTCTATTGGAGTTATTTAGCTGGATTTTTGAGTATTATTTTAGCGTTGATTTATTTGGTTTATATTCCATTGAAAAAATATCCTGGACAGACTATTGGAAAACGTATTATGAAATTGCAGATTGTGAGAATGGATAATCAGCCATTAGATTTGAAAACACTATTGATAAGACATGTTATTGGTTTAATGATTTTAGAGAGTGTCTCAGTTGTAGTAGCTAGATATTATCGTCAGATGTTGACTATGGCAACAGGTATTTATTTTGAGTATTATCTAATGGCTATTGGAAGTTTTATTACTATTATTTCCGCAATTATGGTATATAATACACCCTCAAGACGTGCAATTCATGATTACCTCTCTGGCACGACTGTTGTTCATTTAGGAGATCAAGCTCCTCAAGAGAAAGGAAAACAGAAGAAAAATAAGCGTAAGCATAAGCGCTCATAATGCATAAAACATCAAAAAAAGCTGTACAAAATCAATTATTTAAAAAGTTATTTTGTTACAGCTTTTTTATACAATTTATAAATAACGAAGAATATCCTTTTCACTATGAATATCAAAAATATGTATTGTAAGTAAATCAAGTTGTTCTTGATTGCATGATTCGATTTTTGCAAGGGTATCTTTTGAAAGAAATCTTAATTTTGATTGCAGTTGTTTAATTAAAGTTTGGATGATACCTTCTTTTTTTCCTATTCTTAGATTTTCTTTTCCATAATCTCTGATAGCTTGACACATATCAATCTTTTTATCCTTTACCTTTTCATAAATTTGTGTGTTTTTTGTAAGTGCTGCGAGTGAGATTGCGATTTCATGACTAACTGTTATATCATGAGTTTCATCATATTGATGATTGTACAAATATTTCAATCCAGTAATAAGCTCTTTAAGTTCTTGAGTGTGAAATCTTTCTGGGTCCAGGTATCTCATTTCAATGAGTGGATAGGATGCAACATTCATATAGTTTTTGAAAACAGGAGGTATGGGCTTCATCATGTCCTCGTATGCTCTAGGAGCACTCCATTTCTTTTGTCCGTAATAGACAACAAATGTCATGACACCCTTAATCATCTGATGAGTGGAGCGATAGAGATTGAACTGCTGAAGGTAGTTCATCTCATCATATTCTCTTGTTCTTTGGAACATGCCATGATCAATCTGGGATTGATGCTCTATGCCAATCAGACATTCTGTGCCATCAATGTTGACAAGATAGATGTTGTCACGTTCACGCTCTCTGGTGATGTTTTGATTAGGAAGGTGGGAATCGAGATTGGAATTGGACAGGGAGATGTCGTCATAATGGATTACAGCATTTTCATAGAAAAGGATACCATTGATAAAATCAGCAGCGACATGACAGTTTTTAAATAGGGATCTGATGCGAATATCAAAAATCTTTCTGAGCATATAATTTTTCTTAGACATGAATAATACCTCCTATTATTCATATATACAGAAAAAACGGATTTTTCTTTTTTTCAGAGAAATTTTTAAAATATTTTCATCATACAGACATTTGATAACACAAAGATTGCTAAAAGCATATATTTTTAAGTTTCATATTCAACAAACTGTTATAGCTCATAAAAAGTGATTTTTTGAATATTGAATATTTGTTAATGGAAAGTCTTGGAAAATATGTTAGAATAGTGATATGCATAGGAGGAATGTATATGTCTATTCATCTTATTTATTTTAGTGGTACAGGAAGTACTCAGGAAGTTGTACGATTTATAGGAAAACAATGGGATAAACCTATACAGGAATATGATTTATCAAGAACGAATTTTTCAGCACATGAATTTTCACATGAAGATTTATGTATTGTAGGTGTCCCATCATATGGTGGAAGAGTTCCATCTATCGCTATAGAGCGATTAAAATTATTGAAAGGAAATCAGACACCGGTTATTCTCGTTGTGACTTATGGAAATAGACATTATGATGATACATTTATAGAATTAAAAGATACTTTAGATGAATTAGGATTTATTTGTGAAGGTGCAGTGGCTGTTGTTTGTGAACATTCTATTGTCCATGATTATGCGAAAGGAAGACCTAATCAGGAAGATTATCAACATATTCAAAAGTTAGTAGAAACTTTAAAAAACAATCTTCACCCTATTGAAGTTCCAGGACATAGACCTTATAAGGAATTTCATGGAGGACTCAAACCAAAAGCAACTTCTCAGTGTACAAAATGTGGATTATGTGCTAAACTTTGTCCTGTAGAAGCCATTGATTGTCATCATTTACAAGTCACTGATGAAACAAAATGCATTTCATGTATGCGTTGTGTTTCAATTTGTCCAACACATGCAAGGGTTTGTGATTTACAGCAAGTTGAAGTAACACGTCAAAAAATTCAAAAAGTTTGTACTTTGTATAAGCAAAGTGAATTGATAGGAGGTTAATCATGTTAAAGGCGATATTCATTGATCATATGGGAACATTGGTATATGACACAAGTGAATGGTTAACAAAATTATTAGATGAATGTGTAGAAAATTCAAATGAAAAAGATCCACAAAAACTAGGAGAAATGTGGTATCAGAAACATGATGAATTAGTTATGCATTATAATGGAAAAGATTATAAAAATGAGTATGAAATAGCTTTTGAAGCATTTGAAAGCATTAAAGATCAAATAGGTTTACAGGGAGATAGTCAACATTATTGTGATTTACTTGTTCAACATTGGATTCATACACCAGCATATGATGATTCTTATGATTTTTTTGAACAATGTCCTTTACCTATATATATTATTACGAATAATGATTTACAGTATGTAGAAGAAAATATGAAAAATTTGGAATTAAAACCAAAAGGTATTATTTCCAGTGAAACAACACATTACTATAAACCTGCCAAAGAAATGTTTGAAAAAGCGTTAGAAATAACAAAATTAAAAGCAAGCGAAGCGGTTTATATAGGAGATAGTTACAACAAAGATATGCAATCAGCGAAAAGTGTTGGAATGCGTGCTTTCCTGATTGGACATAAAGACATTGAAGATCCAGATATTACATGTATTGATTCTTTGTTAGATGTTTTTGAGTATTTATAGTCCTTTTTAAGGACTTTTTTCTTTATTCTCACTTTGTGTCGTGTCCTTTTTTATGTGAAAATGATACGATATATAACAAAGGAGGATGAAGCGTATGAATCAAAAAAAGATTGGAAGCTTTATTAAAGAATTGCGTCAAAGTCATTCTTTAACTCAAGAAGAATTAGATCAAATATTAGGTGTCAATCATAGAACTGTATCACGTTGAGAAAATGGCAAGAATATGCCTGATTATGATGTCATTATTGATATGGCAAAATATTTTCAAGTGAATGTGGATGAAATTTTAAATGGTGAAAGACAAGTCACTCAACAAAAATCTAAATTTTTAAAAAATAAATATGCAATTATGAATAACATGAATTATCATGTCGTGAACTTTGTTTTTAATATTGTCAGTATTTTGATGATTATCTTTGCTTATAATCAAGGGTGGTATGGTCAAGTTACTGAAGATTTCTTGTATATCCTTTTAGAATTTGGAAAATCAATCTTCTTTGATCCTGTTACAATATTTTTTGTGATTGTGATACTCTTATTGCTGATAAAACATATCAAGACACATTTTCAATATATGCAGGAAACAATAGCTATTCATCTTATAATATATAATATGATTTTTATACCTATTATCATTGCTTTATCAGGGTTTATCTATTTTCTTGTTTTCTATGTCTATGAAAGTGCCTGGTTAGTTGCTTTTGTGAATATATTTTTGAATATGTTTTTATTTCATTGGTTATATGTCATGAGGTTTCATAATGAAGTTGATAGAATATGGACTTATCAAAAAAGTCATGAGAACATTGAAGGTCAATTCTTTGATAGACTTTTCGCATCAATCAAAATAATTTGATATTTTTTTGACATGTTTTTTCCATCTTTTGTTCGTTTTGTTGAGTGGGATATGAGAAAAATGATAAAATGAACCAGTAATGAAGGAGGAAGAATTTATGTCAATAAAAGTTATTATTATGGATGTGGATGGGACACTTTCTAATAGTCAAAAAGTGATTACACCTAAAACAAAAGAAGCTTTAATTAAAGCAGAAGAAGCAGGGGCTATTTTGATTTTAGCTTCAGGAAGACCTACATCAGGATTAAGAGATTTTGCAAGAGAATTAAAGATGGATCAACATCATGGATTATTGGTTTGTTATAATGGGTCTAAAGTTGTGGATTGTGAAACAGATAAAGTCTTATTTAATCAGGCTTTAAGTGTAGAAGAAGCTAAAGCTGTTTTGGAACATATGAAAAAATTTGATCGTGTACGCCCTATGATTGATAAAGGGGAATACATGTATGTAACAAATGTCTATGATAATATGATTCAATGGAATGGAAAACCATTTAATGTTATGGAATATGAATCACGTGGTGGAAAATATAAATTATGTGAAGTTGATGATTTAGCTGAATTTGTTGATTTCCCACTTAATAAGATTTTAACAACATCTGATCCAGAATATTTACAGGCACATTATAAAGAAATGGAAGCACCTTTTAAAGATACTTTAAGCTGTATGTTTACTGGTGATTTCTATTTTGAATTTACAGCAAAAGGAATTGATAAAGCCAAAGCACTTGATTCAGTTTTAAAACCAATGGGTTATACACAAGATGAAATGATTGCTTTTGGTGATGGACATAATGATGCATCTATGGTGAAATATGCTGGAACAGGAGTTGCTATGGCTAATGCTGTTCAGGATTTAAAAGATATTGCTGATGATATGACATTATCTAATGATGAAGATGGAATTGCTGAATCATTATATAAATACATGCCTGAAATAAAATTGTGAAATTGAAAAATATCAATTATAATGTTCATGAGGTGATTCTTATGAACATTTTTAATAAATTAGACCAAATTATTGATTTAACAGATAATGAAAAAGTATTAGTTGCATATATGAAACAACATACAGATGATTTTATGAAATATAATGCTACACAAATAGCTGAAAAATGTTATGTATCTATATCAACTATTTATCGACTCTGTCATAAATTAGGAATCACAGGATTATCTGATTTAAAATTACAGGTTTCTGCATCTATTGAAGATTATTTAAAAGAATCTGAAGATTTTGATTATAATTATCCAATTAAGCAAAATGAAACACAATATCAGATTGCACATAAACTTAAAGATGTTTATAAACAAACAGTGACATCAACTTTAAATCTTTTAGACTTAGAACAGCTTCGTTTATCAGCAAGTCTATTAAAAAAAGCTCAAATGATTGATATTTATACTTCAGCTGGAAATATCTTCTTTGCAGAGAATTTTAAATTTCAGATGCAGGAGATTGGGGTTTTGGTCAATGTTCCTATTGAAGATTATCAGCAGAATTTATCAGCTGTCAGTAGTGATAAAAATCATGTGGCGATTGTCATTTCATTTGGTGGAAGAGGAACTTCCAGTGAACATATTGCACATATGTTGAAGAAAAACAAGACACCGATGATTTTGATTACATCTACTTTAGAAAATCCTTTAGAAAAGTATGCTCAGCATATTTTATATATGAGTTCATATGAAGATCACTATAATAAGATTTCATCTTTTGCAACACGTTTATCATTATTGTATTTACTTGATTGTCTTTATACTTGTTATTTTAGATTGGATTATCAAAACAATATTGATAAGAAATTGTATTATTATGAAACAATGACAAAACATGATTGAAAGAAGGTCATTTATGAATATTTTTGCTAAAATAAAAAATGAACATCATTTCACAGAAGGAGAAAAGATTTTTGCTGAATATATTTTAAATCATCCCCGTGATATTGTGCAGTGTGATGTACAAGATATTGCAAAAAAGAGTTATGTTTCTGTTTCGACAATTTATAGAGTTGTTGAAAAATTAGGTTTATCAGGATTCAATCAGTTAAAAGTACAAGTATCTTTACAACTAGACAATTATTCTCATAAAGACAAAGAAGTTGACTATAATTATCCTTTTCAAAAACATGATACTCATCATCAGATTATGGAAAAGATGTCTTCTTTATATGACCAGACAATTCGTTCTACAATTGAACTTATTGATCTTAAGGTTTTTTTAAAAGTCATACAGGCATTATACAATGCGAACCATATTATTATTTTTTCATCTATTGGTAATTACTTTATGACAGAATGTTTTCAACAGAATATGTTGGAATTAGGTTTACGTATTGATGTTGCGAAGGAAAGATATTATCAGCATTGGTATGCACATTCTTGTCAAAAAGGTGATGTTGTGATGCTGATCAGTTATGCAGGAAGGACACCTCATATGAATGAGATAGTTCAGATTTTAAAAGAAAAAGGTGTGACAATGATTTTGATTTCATCTACTATTGAAATACCTTTTGCTAAGGATGTTGATTATCATTTGTATTTTTCACCATACGAAGATTCTGAAGAAAAAATAGCATCTTTTTCATCACGTATATCTTTACAATATTTATTGGATTGTATTTATGCCAGTTATTTTAATAGGGATTATGAAAAAAATCTGGAAAGTCGTTTGAAACATTATACAGATTAAAAAGAAACTTTCACAAATGATGCGGAACATAAGGAAGTAATTTGATTGCTGTTCTGCCTTTTTTCGTTGTTCCACAATCTGATTGTCATTCGATAGGTTGATTTTTTTCGATAAAGTTTCAAATCAATTCAATTTTTTACCTGTGGTGTCATTTAGAGTTAGCTGGTACATAGATGAGATTTTCTTTATAAACACATTGATGATGGCGAGTATCAGTTCTCGGATATTCGTATATTTTCGTACAATGTTAGCTTAGCTGTCATAATTGGACTGGTTTTGTTTAAAAGACCTAAATAGAATTAGTTAGGGCCATGAAAAAATATATCGAAAATAAGAAATCATATGAATATTATCTTCTAAAACATAAAAATAATCTGCTGTTTAAAATTCACTTGATATTAATGATACCAGAACAGACAGAAACAGACATGGAATTTTAGGAAACAAGATAGCAAAGATTATATTAAGATTAGCGAATAGATATACAAATTTCAATAGATTTAGGAATCGAGTGCTTTATGTTTTAAACAAATATGAAACATACAGCGAAAAGATATTGGATGTACATAAAATAAGAAAAACAGGAACTCCAAAAAAGGAAAAATAAAATAGAAGGTATTAAACGTTAAAAAAACGACCTAATCTCTAGGTCGTTTCGTCAATACAACGTAATAACTTTAAAGTTTTTTTCAAAACCACAACGTATGAACTTTAAAACTTTTTAGAATCCACAACGCCAGATTTTAAATTGCTGAAATTCGTTTGCATCCTTTGCTATTATGTTATGCGTATCTATGTATTTAGAGGACGAAAAGTATCGTAGTATTTTACGCTTACAAATGCCGTTGGAAATGTGTAGAACATTTAAAGAAAAATTATACTCTTATTGTTTGTCAGTTATTTCGTCCTTCGATTGCACGATTCTTGATTTCTATTAATTTTTCATGATCAAGATTATAAATGCTTGCAAAAAAGATTTGATTGTCACATAGTTCGGTGCTAATCAAATTTTCAATTAATTTCATATTGTCATCATCTAATTCTTTTCCCTTGGGTGAATCTAATACAATAAACAATTTTGTATTCATACTTTCCTCTATAACTTTTAAAAAGGCAATTTTGAAAGCAAATACCATCTTTTGTAAAACTGCACCAGAAAGAGACTTTAAGTCTGATGTAAAAATAAAGTCTTCTTTAGATATCATTTTATCATCAACATGAAGCTCTGTTGCATATTCTAAAACATATTTGTAAATCTTAGAGATGTAAGTGTTTTGATTTTTAATAATTCTTTTTATTTCTGCTGTGACATACTTTAAATCTTTCTTGGTTTCTTCTAATAGTTGTTTAACAACCTTCTGGTCAATATTAAAATTAGCAAGTTGTTTATTAATGAGGGTATCTTTATCATCGTCAGAAAGTAAGCTTATCTGTGAATTTTTAGCGTAGTATTCATTAAGCTGCGCTTGATAAGATGAACGTTCACGTTTAATTTTTTCAATATTTGTCACTATTATGCTTCGATGTGCTCGCAAATACTCATAATTTGCTGTTGAATTTAATAGTGTGCTTCGGTTTACCGGAATTATAATGTCTCCTTGTTTTACGGATAAATTCATTGAATCAATGTAATCAAAAAACTGTTTTTCTTTCAGTAGGACAGAGTTGATTTCTTTTAAAGCACTATTTTCGTTTTCAAGTTTTATATTACAATACGCTATTTTTTCGTTGAGTTCTTTTTCTATGTTAGAAATAAAGATTTCACCATTCTGTTCATAAACTTGTTCACTTAATTCTTGTATATTTAACATTGCTAAATACTTTTTTTTGTTTAATTCAAGTGAACTTTTTTTCTCGATTAATTCATCTATATCAATCCCATTTAGACCAGCAAGTAATTCTTCTATGCTAAATTTTATTTTTCCAATGACTGTACCTCTATTTAATAGTGTCCAGCCTTTGTCCTGATCAATATACATGAATCCTAGCAAATTCTTCAAAACTTTAATATTATCATATTTAAAAATAAGGGATAAGAAATTTAAGTGCTGGCTTGGAAGAGTAAACTCAATACAATTATCATTAAAGAAAAGCGTAATTAAATTGTTATCTCTAATTGCAGTATATCTTTGATTTTTTTCGGAAAAAGTTATTTCCGTAATGATTTCTTCGTATTTGATTCCACGCATATTAGGAATTGGATACCCCAATGCATAGAAGAGAAGTCTAACGTATGTAGATTTCCCTTTTGTGTTAGATTTTGAATAAATTAGATTTCTTTTTTTCGAAAAAGTATCTAAATTTTCTATCATTCCTTCTCGTAATATAAGTTTCTCAATAATCATATTTTCACTCCTACTGCCGTGCATACTTTCTTAACATGTCGGTTGTTTGCAAGTATTTTATATAAAAACACTTTGGTTAGATATTCTATAAGTTCAGTATCTCCGTTTCCCAACATCGTAAATTCATTAATAAATTCATGCCCATATTTTTTGATAAATACAAGTTCTGGCTGCTTGACTGTTTCTCCTAGTATCTCTTTTTTAAAAAGAGCGTAGCGTTGCAATACTCTATTTGAAAATTCATAACGTTCATGGTAAAAACTTTTAGGATCATTCATAATTCGTGCAACCTCGTTTTTTATAGCTGAATCCGGAAGAAATGTCAAACAACTGTCAATATCAGGAAAATTTCCATCAACTAAAAATGCTACAATAGGCCAGGTAAAATCTTCTTTGGAGATTCTTTTGCAGTTATTGTTATCTTTAATGGTTGAATTGTGTTCAAAATAGAGTTGCCAGTGCTCTAACAAGTGTTGTTTTATGGCAATGGCATCCTCTCGTGGTAAACCAATTGTATCTGTCAAAAAGCTCAAAACTGTATCGCTAATTTTGATGTATCTATTTTGGTCATTACCATAATATGGATAGATTGTTGAAATATATAAGTTTTCTTTATGGAAGTTTTTAACTTTGCTTTTAATCTGCTTTAGTTTTGCAATTTTTTTGGGTTTTGTTTCGTTTTTTATTTTTTGAGAAATACTCTTCGAAATAGAAAGAATAGTTTCATCAATTTCCTTTTTTAAACCTACTAAACAATCATTATATGCAATGATGCTATTATCAAAAAAATTTGGCACAGATTTAAATGTATCAGGTATATTAGAGATATAAATTAGTTGATTGCCTTCATAGGGATTTCTCGCTAATGAAATTATTGCATCTTTAAATTTTTCCTTTTGATCTTTGATGGCAGTGTAATCCTGAGAGGATTTTGCTTGAGCAAAAACTTTTCTATCATGACCTAAAGTCATTTCTATGTCTTGAGATTTGGATTCAATCTTTATATCTGTTACTTCCGGCATATATTTTAAGAAAAGAAATATACCAGCATTTGTTTGAAAGTTCCAACCAAAAGAGGACGCAGAAGCATCGTTATCAAATTGACATACATTTTCGTTCAAATATTCATTCATCAAATCTCACCTACCTTCAGTATGTATTTTTAGTTTATCATATTGCGATAAACATTTCTACTGTTGCATACTATGAGAGACAAAAGAATAGAATTGAAAGATTTTTTATAGAGCGATTAAAAAGATAAGAGATAACTATTAGATGACATCCTTATGAAAGTTGTTTGAAATGCATAGAAAACCAACGTGATATTTCATCAAGAAATAACACGCTGGTCATTTTTAGCAACATCTGTTTGTCAGCTATTAAATTTAATTTGTTTTGGATATTTTTTATTAGCGTTCATCCAATGAAAGTTTTTTTCTTATTATTCTTCTAATGCTTTTAAAGCAGTGTTTAAAACATTTTTTCCATTCATTAATCCATAGTCACGCATATCAATCACAAGAACAGGAATTTGATCTTGAACAGTTTCCTTGAATTTACCAATCACATGTCTGACTTGAGGTCCTAACAAAATAATATCCCAATCTTGCCATGACTTTTCTGCCTGTAACACAGGCATAGCTTCAATCATAACTTCAACGCCAATTTCTTTAGCATATTTTTGCATATTAGAAACAAGCAAACTTGTTGACATTCCTGCGTTGCAGGCTAATAGTATCTTTTTCATAGTTTTTAACTCCTTTATTTCATCATTTCTAAAACATGATTTAAAACCTTTTGACCATCCATCATACCATAATCACGCATATCAATGACTTCAACTGGTTTCTCTGGGAAAAGTGATTTGATATGAGAAAGTTGAAAACGAACTTGAGGTCCTAATAAAATGACATCAGCATCTTGCCCATAGCTTTCAACATCACCAACAGGATGTGCTTCAATGTGAACATTGATTTGTTTTTCTTTGGCATAGTCTAACATTCTTGTCACAAGTAAACTTGTAGACATACCAGCAGAGCAGACTAATAATATATTCATGATGTTATATGTCCTCCTTCAATAAATAGGAATCTATGATAGATATAATGTGGTTGTAATTATGACAGGCATAATCTGTGGTCGGAATTGTAATAATAGGTTTGTCGATCAATTGTAATAATTGTGGTTTGTAATAATGAACTTGAGGTGTTAATAAAACAAGTTCATAATTTGATGATTTATTTGCCAAGGTGTGAATATCACATGCTTCAATATGCACATTCATATGTTGCTTTTTAAAATTTTCTTCTAACTTTTCAGCAAATAAAGAAGATGTTAAACCACAACTACAACAAATAAGGATGTTCTTTTTTTGAATTGTCAGAGATTTGAGATATATAAGAAAGTCTTTTAAAATTTTAACGCTCTGATTAAAATTTAAGAATAAGAAATGTATATAGTATACAACATCCCCATTACTTGTATCATTGATTGTTTCTTCAATGACACCATTATCATAGAAAGAAACTTCAATATGATATTGTTTATATGACGTGGTTAAAGAATGGGCCCATTCATTCTTTGAATCTATAAAACCGTTAGGTAAATGATGTTTTAACCACTGATAAAGGATTTCATATTGACATTCAGATAAAAATTGATCCATCTTGCTCACCTCACTATATCTATCATCACTTATGATTATAGATAAAAAAAGAAGAGATGGTATAACTTGATATTGAAAAGAAATATTTTTTTCATAAAAAAGAATCATTATACTTTTGATTATGAAAATTATTTTTCAAAGTTTATTTCGCTTTGATAATCTTTGTTTATTTCTAAAAGATTTAAAGAATTTGTAGTGAAGAATGAATGGTTTTATAATAACCTATATATATAAAAATCATAAAAAAGAGTTTCATCATGAAAGAATTACGTTTAAAGAAGGCGATAGCAGTGGTTCATAGAGAAAGAAAGGGTGTGGTTATAAAAAATAGAATATAAGGAGTGAATAATGAATGAAAATACCTAATCCAAAAGCTTTATTTGCGAATGAATATTTAACATCTTGTTTTATTAAAAATGTTGTGAAAGCAAGTCATGTTGAAATTGGTGAATATACTTACTATGATGATGAAGATGCGATTCATTTTGAAAAAAATAATATTTTATTTAATTATCCTGAATTTGGCGATCATCTGATTATTGGGAAATTTTGTTCGATTGCTTCTGGAACACAATTTATTATGGGTTCAGCCAATCATCGTATCAATAGTGTGTCGACATATCCATTTGCTGTGATGGGTGGTGAATGGGCAAAACGAGTTCCTGATCATTTACCCCAGTCACCATTTAAAGGAGATACAGTCATTGGCAATGATGTCTGGTTTGGGCGACATTATGTCATTATGCCAGGCGTACATATTGGCGATGGCGCTATGATTGGAGCACATAGTGTTGTGACAAAAGATGTCGAGCCTTATACTATTGTTGGTGGTAATCCTGCGCGATTCATTAGAAAAAGATTTGATGATGAATTGATTGAACTTTTATTACAGTGGAAATGGTGGGATCTCACTCCAGAACAATTAGTAGATGCTTTGCCGATTTTATGCAATCCAGACTTAGAGGAAGTTAAGAAGCAGATTCAATCATTTTAAAAAGATATGGTAAGAAGATAAGTCATTAAGCGTATGTGAAAAACATATGCTTTTTTTCATGGATATGCTAAGATAAAAGGGAAAGAAGGTTATTTATGAAAGAGAATAAATATGATGATGAAGTCTTTTTTGAAAAATATAGTCAAATGTATCGTTCTATTTACGGACTTCAAGGAGCTGGTGAGTGGCATGAATTTGAAAAGTTACTGCCAGATTTTCAAGGAAAAAGAGTCTTAGATTTAGGCTGTGGATATGGGTGGCATTGTCAATATGCGATGGAACATCATGCACAATATGTTTTGGGTGTTGATATTTCTAAACGTATGCTAGAAACGGCCAAACAAAAGCATGCACATCCTCAAATAGAATATCGTCAAATCGCTATGGAAGATTTAACATTAGAACCTGATAGTTTTGATGTGGTTTTCAGTTCATTGGCATTACATTATGTCAAAGATTATGAACAATTGGTTCAACATATTGCCAATTGGTTAACAAAGGGTGGAAATTTTGTGTTTTCAGTCGAGCATCCTGTTTTCACATCTTATGGAAATCAGGATTGGTATTACGATGAAAATGGGAATATTTTACATTTTCCAGTTGATCGTTATTTTTATGAAGGACAACGTGAAGCCGTCTTTTTACAAGAAAAAGTGGTGAAATATCATCGTACTTTGACGACATATCTTGAAACGCTCATGAAACATGGCTTCATGATTCAACATGTTGTTGAACCTCAACCACCTTTAGAAATGATGAATATGGATGGTATGAAAGATGAAATGCGTAGACCTATGATGTTGCTGATTGCGGTACAAAAGGTGTAAATAATGAAACTAGGAATTGTAGGAAGTGGTATGATTGTGGGTGAATTTCTTTCCTTTATTCATGAAATCAAAGATATTCAGCTCATTCATATTTCAGGAACTCAAAGAAGTGAGGAAAAGCTAAAACAGATTGTAGAACAATATGGTTTTGAACGTTATTCTACAAATTATGAACAATTATTAAATGATCGCCATGTCGATACTATCTATATCGCATTACCCAATCATTTGCATTTTGAATTTGCTAGAAAGGCTTTGCAACATCATAAACATGTTATTATAGAAAAACCAATGACATCGACTTATCAGGAAGCATTATCTCTTCAAAAAATCGCCATGGAAAACCATTTGTTTTTATGGGAAGCTATTACAAATCAATATTTACCTCATTATCAATATATAAAAGATCATCTTCATGAAATAGGAGATATCAAGATTGTACAATGTCATTTCTGTCAGTACTCATCACGCTATCAAAAATTTCTTGATGGAGATATTTTGCCGGTATTTGATTATACCAAATCAGGTGGTGCATTGATGGATATCAATATTTATAATATTCATTTTGTTGTGGGATTATTTGGTGAACCACAGGATATCCATTATTATCCTTGTATTGAACATCATATTGATACATCGGGTGTTCTTGTCTTACAATATCCACATTTTCAATGTGTATGTATAGGAGCGAAAGATTGTCAATCGCCTTCATTTAATACCATTCAAGGAGAAAAAGGATATTTTTATGTGGATACACCATCAAGTTTTATCAAGACAGTTGAATGGGTTAATCATGATGGAACAAGCATACAAACAGATCATCAACATCAACATGTTATGTATGCTGAAATGCAAGCATTTGTAGATATGTATCAAAATCAAGATTATCAAAGATGTTATGAGATGTTGAAACATAGCTTAACAGTTTGTAAAGTTCAAACTATAGCCAGAAGAAAAGCTGGAATTCTTTTTCCAGCTGATCAAGTGTCATCATTATGAAAGACTGGCAAGTGCTTCTTCTAAAACTTTCTTTGCATTGAATTGAACAAAATCTTCATCACTGATCAAAATAACAGGAGTTCCAGCTTTGGCAAGATCCTCAAATTTAGATACGGAGCTTTTTAGCTGTGGTGTAACAAGTATCAAATCTGCTTGTTCAATAGAATATTCAATCATTGTTTCTGCAGTTGCCCAAATGATAACTTCCATATCTTTTTTAGAAGCTTCATCTTTTAAGGCAGAGGCAAACATATTAGAAGTCACACCTGCTTTACAACATAATAAAATTTTCATAAGTTTTTCTCCTTTCTATGTTTCTTTATAATTCTATTTTATCATATTGTTATAAAAAGTGAAAAAACTTCAATCAAATCAAAAAAACTCTTGACTGTAGAGTGACTCCATAGTGTTCAATATAAGTATGAAATAGGCGAAGTCTAGAAGACCTCGCCCCTTCCCGAACCGTACGGGCACCTTTCAATGCATACGGCTCTCCATTTCTAAGTGAGTTTTCGTTTTGCGATTTGATTGTATTCTAACAGGTTCTGACTGACCTTTATAAAACATTCTCTACACAAACATATCTGCCTACGGTTTATTCTTATCATTTCTTTAATGATATGAGAATAAGGCATATGCAGTGAACTTATCCTTCTTCTATGAAACATGACATGATGTTGTGGATTGCCACATATGTAACAGTTTCTTTTGAGAGGATTCGTATCTCTATATCTGTATTCCACATCTTGCTTGATTTTACTAAGCCACTGTGAGAAGAATGTCTTATCTCGTTTGAATGAAGAGTGCAAAGCTAATTTTATTGTTTTGTCTTTGCCTTTGTCATTCGTATATGAATAAATCAATTGTGAGTGATATTTTTTAAAGACTTTCTTTAATGAGATATCACATTTACGTGCAATCGTATAAGCAATGGAATATTGGATGATATATTGGATTCTATGCATATCATAGTAATTTCTACACCCTTGATTATTATTGACTAGACCTCTAAGAACCTGATTACCATAGGTAATGATGTCTTCAGTAGGCTTGCATAATAATCTCTTTATGGAAGCAGGATATCCAAAGGCATTGCACATTCCATTGTCGCGTAGTTTGTGTATGAGTTTTTGATTGTCAATGAGGATGTCAATGTTAGGGAAATCTCCTGTTGATGAGATAACCAAGAAAATGTGCTTTTTCGTTTTTTGCGTGTGTAATCAGTGTCTTTTCTTCGCTAAGTCTTAGATGAAGTTCACTTTCAAGAAAGTGTTTGATTTCTTGTTTAAGTTGTTCGGCATATGCTTTTGAAGAAATAGTTCCTACTAGAAAATCATCTGCATAGCGTACGTAATGTACTCTACGAAAGTTAGGGTCAAAAACATCAACTGATGAAGTTGCTTTCAGTTCTTTCCTTAGTCTTTTGATTTCCTTGATATCATGCACTGATATCGCTTTGTTAAGTTGATATCTCAGTTTGGCATATTTTGGATTTTGTTTACGATATTTACCTTTTGTATCTCTTTGAATGATATTCTCCATGAATCTGTCCAGTTTATCTAGATAGATATTCGCTAGTATTGGACTTGCACAAGAGCCCTGAGCGTTACCTCGTTTCGTTGTCTGGAAGTTATGCTCCATATCGAAGTAACCAGCTTTCAGTAGTTTATTGATGAGACGGATAAAACGTTCATCATCAATCCTTTCACGAAGAATAGACTCTAGGATACGATGGTCAATTTCGTCGAAACATGCAGAGATATCGCCCTCAATAAACCAAACAGTAGAACGCCAGGTTTCCACTTGAGCCAATGCACTGTGCACACTGCGATTGGGACGAAAGCCATGAGAAAGATTTGAGAATGTAGGTTCATAGATACATTCAAGTATGATACGAATACATTCTTGAACTAACTTATCTTTACCATTAGGGAAACTAAGTTTACGCATCTTTCCGTTTTTCTTGGGAATGTAAGTGATTCTGTTCGGTTGTGGCTGATAGCTTTCATCCCTAAAGGATGAAATCAAATCATCAATCCATTCTTCGCAGAATCCATGAAGAGAAGTTCCGTCACTGCCAGCAGTTTCAGCACCATCATTGGATTTGATACTGTTATAGGCAATGTAGTAGAAGTCTCTATCATATAAAAGACGATAGACATCTTTATTGATGTAACAGTGATTTATACTGTTACGGGCACGAAAACCTTCTAGTTTCGTTAAAAGTTTTTGGTGACTCATTCGGGTCAACTCCTTTCAAAAATAGAAATTAGAAACTGTCTCCTTTCACCATGTATTATCCATTACAGAAAATCGTTGGGCTACTGTAGAGACTCTCTACCCGTGATGGTTTGAATAAAGAAAACCAGAGCACTAGGGTATATCACGGTAACACTTAATATAGTCACTCCATACTTAGGTATCCAATTGGTCTTTTGGGCTGACGATGTCAGCTGTGCTAAACAGCCTGCTTATATTCAACCTTTCCTATATTGAATATACAGTTTAGAGACAGGAGTGGTTACCTGAATGTCTTCCTAGAACCACAAGACTTGGATTCAACTCTAGAAGCTTTACCATATATGGCCTAGCTTGCCAAGCTACTCGTTCATAGAGAACTAATCTTGGCTTTACCGACATGCTTTGGTCCCCGTTGGGTTATCCCCGCGAGGTAAGTCGGTTGCTTTACATCGCATTGCAGGAGCGATGATTTCAAAAGAAATATATATTAAGCGCAAGAACGTGCGCAC